>CAMURW010000249.1 GCA_947097635.1 uncultured Bacteroidales bacterium | reverse complement strand
TGCGTCTGCGCGAAAACCGTCCGAACAGCGACCATTATCCATTCACCACGCTATGTCCCAGCATCTACATTCTCACGCTCGGCGGCCCCTACGGCGGCTATCATAGCCCCGAAGACCGCCTGGAAAGCTGTGGCCTGAAGAACTTTTCCAACTACCTTACATTCATCTTCTCGCTGGCGTACTAACGCAGATAGGTAATGCTTGTCATCATGAAAAAACTGTTATTGTTTGCAACGCTGCTGCTATCGCTGCCGGCAGCAGAAAATGTATGTGCTCAGGAAGCCGCTGCCATTTCGGACATCGAACAGACCAAGTCATGGATCTACGTCTACGATGCCCGGGGACACAAGCTATGCACACGCAGCGTGCGCAGTACTGGCGACGTGGTAGCGTGGACCTACACCTTCTTTATCACGCGCAGCCTCAACGGCATGTGGTATTATCTCTACACCCCGGATGGCAAGCGCTACAAGGCATTGTCTGCTTCGTCCATCGGCAAGGTTATTAGTGCCAGCGGTGCTACTTTCACTACTCGCAAAGGCAACTGGATGTACACCTACGACCGCAGCGGCAAACGCATCAATTCTCGCCCCGTCAAGCCGCAGGAGAAGTAGGCGGATTAGTGTATCAGTTTGGCTATCGCCGATGTCATGTTCGTCCAACTGTATTTCTTCTTTTCCTCTTTCACGCTCTGCGTGAATGGTGTTTCCTTTCCCTCCTGATAGTAACGCACCAGTGCGTCGGCAATCCGCTGCACGTCGGGTTCCACCACGTAGCCAATCCTGCCGTCTGGCACTATTTCGGCCAAGCCGCCAACATTGGTCACCAGCATGGGCTTCTCAAAGTGCAAGGCTATCTGCGTAACGCCGCTTTGTGTGGCACTTTTGTAAGGCTGCGCCACAATGTCGGCGGCACAGAAGTAACGGTTCACCTCGCTGTCGGGGATGAAGTCGGTCTTCAGCACCACGCGGTCTCCTATACCCAGCACGTCAATCTCGTCCATGTAGGGCTTGGCATCGTCGTAGAACTCTCCTGCCACCAGCAGCTTCACGTTCAGTTCCCTCAGCCTGGGGTCTGCAAAAGCCTTCAGCAGCAGGTCCAATCCTTTGTAGGCACGTATGAATCCGAAGAATAGCACATAACGTGTGTCGTCGTCCGGCAACCCTGTCAGCCGTCTGGCCTCTTCTTTCGGAATCAGATCTCCGTAGTGGTCGTACAGCGGATGAGGGCAGAACTCGCGCGGCTTCTGGGTGTCGAAGATGTCCAAATCCTTCAGCACGCTGCGGCTCATCGCCACAAAGCCGTCAGTGCTCCTCACGAAGTAGCGGCTGAGGATGTGGTCGCCAGGTCGGTGTTCATGGGGTATGATATTGTCCAGGATGGACACGATGTGCGTGTGGCCGTTTTTGCGCACTTGGCGCTCTATGGTACCCAGGCAGGGGGCCATGAATGGCAGCCAATATTTCGTTATCATCACATCGGGGTTCTGGCGGGCTATCTCGCGTCCTACGCTTAACCAATTGAAGGGATTACAGCTGTTCACGCGACGTGTTATCCTCAGGTCTTCGGGTATCGGCTCGTCGCTGTATTGTGTCTTGCCGGGAAACAGGAAACTTGGGTACTGCAACGTGAAAGTGTATATAGTAACGTCGTGTCCACTGGACTGGTATTCGCGTGCTATGCGCTCGTTGAAGGCGGAAAGGCCTCCGCGATAGGGGTAGGCGGTGCCTAATATTACTATCTTCATAACGTCGTTATTCTCAGCGATGAAATTGCGCCGGGATTTTCTGCCGCTATCGCAAAATGTTTTGCAAATAGCGGGGGCCGCTTGCATCTCAGCTCCCGCTATTTTTCCATACTATTTGTGTTATTTGCGGATGATATCTTTTGTGCCGTTCTTGTTGAGAAGGGTGGCGTTTACCGTCTGCTGCTTGCCATCGCGGATAAAGGTGACGGGGACGTTGTCGCCAGGGCTGAAACGGCCTACCTCTTCCATCATCTGGGCATAACTGTTCACCTCCATGCCGTTGACTTGCAGCACTACATCGCCTTTACGGATGCCTGCCTTCTGTGCGGCGCAGTCGGGTATCACCTCGCCGACATACACGCCTTGCATGCTGCCGGTGCCTGTGCGTTGTGCCAACTCTTCATCCATCTCGGCGAAACGCACGCCCAGATAGCCGCGCTGCACCATGCCGTAGGATTTGATGTCGCGTGCCACCTTGATAGCAATGGCGCTAGGGATGGCAAAACTGTAGCCTATGTAGTTGCCACTGGCACCGCTGGCTATGGCTGCCACTACGCCTATCAACTCGCCGGCTGCGTTGACCATAGCACCGCCGCTGTTGCCAGGATTGACGGCTGCGTCGGTCTGCAGGAAACTCTCGATGGGTGAGTCTGAGCCTTGATAGCTGCTGCTGATGATGTTGAGGTCGCGTGCCTTAGCACTGATAATGCCGGCTGTGACGGTGCTGGTGAGGTTCATGGGGTTGCCGATGACGAGCACAGGTTCGCCCAACTTCACAAGGTCGCTGTTGCCGAAGGGGATGTACTTGAGGTCTTTTGCATCGACCTTGATGATGGCGAGGTCGGTGGCAGGATCCGTGCCTATTACCTTGGCTTCCAGTTTGCGCTTGTTGTTGAGGGTGACGCTGATGCTGTTGGCTTCCGCCACCACGTGGTTGTTCGTGATGATGTAGCCGTCTGGACTGATGATAACGCCGCTGCCAAAGGCTTCGAACTCGCGGGTCTGCTTGAGGCCGCTATCGAAAATCATGCCAAAGAAAGACTGGTAGAGCGGCGTGACGCGCGTCACCTTGGTTTTGATGTGCACGACGGCATCGATGGTCTGTGCCGCCACCTGTGTGAAATCGGTCTGCACGACCGTAGCATGCTGAGCAGGCAAGTCGAAGCCGCTGGACTCGATCTGCGCATTAACTTCCTGACTGGGATTGTGGCATGCCATAAATGTGAGTGCCGCGAGCGCTATGAGTGTTTTTTTCATAGATGATGATACTTTTAAAGATTTGAAACGGAGAACTTCTGCATGCTCCATGATATTCCTTTCTTTTTATGAAGTT
>CAMURW010000248.1 GCA_947097635.1 uncultured Bacteroidales bacterium | reverse complement strand
ATATACTGTGCCTCCGCCTATCACGACATAGGTTGCCGCGAGGGTCGCGAAAGCCACCACATCGTCAGCGGCCGCATCATAAGAGAGGACAGCAGGCTGTTGCAATGGTTCTCTCCCAGCCAGATAGAGACCATAGCGCAAGCGGCGGAAGACCACCGCGCAAGCAGCCACGGCAAGCCGCGCAGCCTATACGGACTGATACTGGCAGAGGCCGACCGCGACCTGAACCCCCGACTGGTGGTAATGCGCACCGTGCAGTTCGGACTGGGACACTATCCCGAGCAGGACAAAGAAGGCAACTACCGACGCACGCTGCAGCACCTGAAAGAAAAATACGGCCCCGAAGGCTACTTGAAGCTATACCTTACGGATTCGCCCAACCGCGCCGACATGGAAGCACTACATGCGCTCATAGCGAATCCGAAAGCACTACGCACACTTTTCGACGAGATATGGGCCGAATTGCACACACCCCCATCACCCATAATTCACCAAACATGAGACTATTAGTTGTAGATGACGAAGAAGACATTTGCGAGATACTAAAATTCAACCTTGAGGGCGAAGGCTACGCCGTTGACACTGCCCATAGTGCCGAAGAGGCACTGGAGATGCTGACTTCGGAACATCGCCTGATACTACTGGACGTGATGCTGGTGCATTCGTTCGGCTTCGAGATGGCACAACAACTACGCGCCCAAGGCAACAGGATACCCATCATCTTTCTCACCGCACTGAGTACAGAGCAGAACCAGTTACGAGGCTTCGAACTGGGCGGCGACGACTATATCGCCAAGCCTTTCTCCTTCCCCACCGTACTGGCGCGCATCAAATCGGTGCTGAAAAGATCGTACCCGTCCAACGATGCTCCCACGGAACTGCACTTCCGCGGGCTACAACTTGACTTGGCGGGGGCACACGCCACCCTCCAGGGAGATGCACTGGCGCTCACGCGCAAAGAGTTCGACATACTGGCGCTGCTGCTCGCACATCCCAGGCAATACTTCACGCGGGAAGACATCCTTGCCAAAGTCTGGAACGACGACGCCTACATCGGCGCACGCAGCGTGGATGTCCATATCGCTCGCCTGCGCAAAAAACTGGGAGCCATGGGCAACTGCATCACCAATCGCATAGGCTTCGGCTATTTCTTCAACACAGAAACGACATAAGCCTTACGTATCAGACAAACGTTGCAAGCACCCCTTTCCTATGACCATACTTCTTGAAATATTGATAGCACTGCTGGTACTGCTGTTGGCATATTTCATCTACGGCCACGTCAAGCTGAAAAGACTGGCAAGCCAGATGCAACGGCTGGCCGGTGAGGCCGAGCAGAGCAAGCAGCAGACGCTGGCGGAACAACGCCGCAACCAACAGCTGAAGCAGGAAATGACGAGCAACATCGCCCACGAGCTGAAAACCCCCGTAAGCAGCATACGGGGCTACCTGGAAATATTGCTGAGCGGAAAGCAAGTGAGCGCCGAACAACAGCGCTATTTCCTGCAGCGCAGCTACACGCAGACGCTGCGCCTGAGTACTCTCATCAACGACGTAGGCCTCGTCAACAAGCTGGAAGAGAGTCGGGATCTTTTCGTCAAAGAACCCATAGTGGTTCGCGACATCGTAGAAGAATCCGTGAGGGACTTGGAGAACAAGCTTATGGAACGCAACATCGCTGTGGACGACCGCATATCGCCGAACGTGACACTAATGGGCAACCACGACCTGATTTACGCCATATTCCGCAACCTGATAGACAATGTGGCGACACATGCAGGACAGAACCTCACCATTCTCATAGAGACCTACAGAGAGGACGACGCCAGTCTCTTCTTCCACTTCGCCGACAACGGCAGTGGAGTGAACAATCAATACCTCAGCCGCATCTTCGACCGCTTTGTGCGCATCGACGGCGGCCGCAGCCGTCAACTAGGAGGCAGCGGACTGGGGCTGGCCATAGTGAAGCACAGCGTGCAGTTCCACGGCGGCGACATCTATGCCAAGAACAGCGACACCGGAGGGCTAGAGTTCTTTTTCAGCCTGAGAAAGACATAGGCATAAAAAGGAACGTCACCCGCCCGGAGGATTACCTCCGGGCGGGTGACGTTTCACCATTAAACTATCTGTATAGGATTAAATTATGTAACTTATTTTACAACCACCTTCTGCGTAGCAACGGCACCGTTGGCATGGATTTTCGCTACATAAGCACCCTTGGCAAGGTCGGAAACAATGATACGCACGGTGTTGCCGCTGGCGGTCATTGTCTTCACCTTCTGACCCATAGCGTTGTAGATTTCCACACGTTCAATGTTGTTGGCGCTCACGTTCATCTGGTCGGTAGCGGGGTTGGGATAGATGGCCAGGCCCATAGCGTCGGCATTGCCGATGCCTTCAGAGGTACCGCCGCCGTTGCGAGGTATAATGAAGTCATGCTCGCTTGCGGTAGGCATAGTGTCTTCCAAGGAGGCGAAAGCAATGACATAGACTCCCATTGTGTCGCCGGGATTGAAACCTCTTACGGAAACAGACGCATCCTCGTTGTGGCTGGTGAAATATGATGCATATTCTTGGTTATTCATCAGGGCTGCAAGAAAGGTAAGCAGATTAAAGCCCCTGGCCTCTGCAAGTGCCGTAAGACCTGCGTTGGAGAAAAAGGTCACGTAGCCATAGGTGGCATCGTCCATGTCGAAGGAGAAGTAGACAACATTTCCGGCCACGGAGTCCATGGTCACATCAACGTGACCGCCTTTGGGAGAAGCTGCCAGGAGACCTGCTGCCTTACCCATCTTAACGTTGGCTTTCCGAGGAGAACCATATTGGTTGGTGGGGAAGCCCTGGAACTGTGCCATAGCACCCGCTGTGAGGAAAAGCCCCATTGCGAGAGCCAAAACTTTTTTCGTAGTGTTTTTCATTTAACTAAATATTAATAATTTATAGATTTGTTTGCTTCAAAAAACTTTTGCAAAAATACTAATTTTTCTTCAACTGCAAATAGAAATACGAAATAATAAGGAAAAATATTGTTAATTTCAAGTGAAGATAGACCTTGCTGTGTTTCGCTCATTTGGATTGCTCCGTCACTGCTCCCACTACGAACTC
>CAMURW010000247.1 GCA_947097635.1 uncultured Bacteroidales bacterium | reverse complement strand
AAAGGAAAGATGCGCTCGTTAATAGAACTGAAATATGGTTGCTGTACCGAAAATAGAGGCAAAATGGGGCCCAGCGAACGGAAAGACAGCCCCAGCGGAAAGTTGTTCGGCACAGCGAGCAACGACGACTCGGAAAAACGTCCCTCTCGTCTCATCGTCAGGGACGCACCATTGATCATCGACACTAAAGACGTGGCATATGGCGAGGAAGGAATATCTTTCGACAACACCGACTTGCCCTACACCGAAAGCAAGACTGAATGCAGCATAGACAGAGTAACCTCCGCTGCCAATCCCCGCACTTTCGAGCGCGTGCCTGCGAGAGCCAAGTTTCGCGTTGAAATGGTGTTGAACATCTTCGATGGCGAAGACGAACGCGAGCTGAAACGCCTACTGGAGGAAGCCATAACGCTTCTGGAGAACGACTATCTTGGAGGAAATGGCAGCCGCGGATATGGGCAAGTGGAGTTCACCTTGTCGTCCGAGAAAGAGGTATAACAATGGAACAGTTTGCTATATTCCGCCTCACCAACATGTCGCCCCTGCACATGGGGTTGGGAAAGGATGACTACGACTTTTCTGCCTACGAGGTGTGCTCCGACACCCTCTCCGCTGCCTTGGCGGCAATGAGGGTGCGTTATCGTGGCAAGACCGAGGATGTGAAAGAGTTCCTCTCGTCATTCCGCATCTCCTCATGCTTCCCTTATGCAGGAGACGAGTTTTTCCTTCCCAGACCGCAAGGAAGGATAAAAGTGGAAATGGCGGATGCCTGTGGAAACAAGATGGATGAAACGCTTTATCGTAAGAGGCTGAAGAAGGTAAGGTATGTGTCGCATGAACTGTTCCCTGCAATAGCAAAAGGAGAGACGTTGCGCATAGACGCTTCGCAGCTTGACGGCGATTTTCTGTTTGCGGCACCGGGAGAGCACAACAAACCTTACCAGAAAGATGTTCGCCAAAGAGTGAAAGTGCCACTGGAGGGTAGTGCAGACCCCGAGCCATTTTATTTCGAATGGTATTATTTCCAGGAAAGATGCGGCCTTTATTGTGTGGCACGGGCAGAGGAAACCATTCTATGTGAATTGGAAGACTTGTTGTGTAGATTAGGAATCGAGGGCATAGGAACAGACCGCAATGTGGGAGGCGGGAAGTTTGACGTGCAGCGGAGGGCGATGGAGATGCCAGATGTGGAGAATGCCAACGCCATGCTGTTGCTGAGCCTTTACATTCCCACTCCAGAAGAGCTCGAGGCCATGGATCTTGAGAGGTCAAGATACACTATTGTTCGTAGGGGAGGTTATATGGCGGGAAGCGATGATGAAAGCCTGCGACATCTCAGAAAGAAGAATGTATACATGTTTTCGACAGGCAGTGTGCTGAAGACATCGGGCCGCATGGATGGCGACATTGTGGATGTATGTTCCCCGCGCGAAGGGACAACGATGCACAGCGTATGGCGCAGCGGACATCCACTGACGTTACCCATTCTGATAAACGAATAGAAATGACAACCCGATGAGCAAGATAAAACTTACCACCATAACCCCGATCCATATTGGCAGCGGCGTGCTATATCAGAACAACCGCGATTTCGTGACATTCAAGGACGAACACGGCCCAGGTATCGCCATTGTGGACTTGAGAAAGATGGGAGACCTGTTGCAAAAGCACGGAGGCACGAATCTTATAAACAAATGGGTGGCCGCTATCGAAAGAAGAGACAGCGTAAAGGACTTCATTAAACGATTTGCGCCAGACGCAGCACCGGAAGACTATGCCCTAAGGCTCCTGACGCTGCCCTACAATATCAACTTTTCCACGGATACGACGCTGAAAGAATACATTCACGACGGCATGGGACACGCATACGTGCCAGGAAGCAGCATAAAAGGAGCCATACGGACCGCCATTTTTGCGCAATTGAAAGCAGAAGACCATCACGTCAATGTTCGAAAATGTAAAGAGCTGGAAGGAAGATTCTTTGGAGAAAGTCCCAATGAAGACTTCATGCGCTTTCTCCGCGTGGGTGATGCTTTCTTCGAGGACGGATGTGAAAAATATATAGAAGACTGTATAAATATGGTTCATCTAAACATTCGTGAGAAATGCGGCCTGCTTGATGGGAGCAAGCAGCAGGCGATAGAGGTGGTGACGGAAAAAGAATCGGCTTTTTTTCGACTGCACCTCATACAGGAGAACGGCTTGCGCGACATGATCATGCGTTACAACAATGTCGCCGAAAAGAATGGAAAAGCGACCATACATCTTTTCCCAGACGCTGTCCACGATCTTCAGAGCCTGTTCTCCATAATAAACGAGCATACGAAAAAACTGATGAGGTCCGAACTGGAAATTTGGGAGGACGAAGAGGTAGAACGATTTTTTAAAGACGACGACCAGGATGTTGCAGACGCTTATAAAAAAGCAATAAGGAGCATACTGAGTAAAGCCGAGGAGTGCAGGGAAAAGGAGTGTGTCCTAAGAGTCGGGCATGCCAGTGGCTGGCGTTTCACGACCGGCGCATGGGCCGAGAACCAATTTGACGATGCCACCTGGAGGCAACTCCAAGATGCTTCGCGCCCACACAATCGAAACTATGAGCAATACCGGTTCCCAAAAACACGTCGTGTGTTTTTGAAAGGGGATGACGGCATCGGGGTTTTGGGGTTTGTGAAGTTGAAAATTGTAGAATAACCTAAATTCCGCAAGCCAGACACATGCGTGGGAAAGGGATGGCGACAAGGCGAACGTTCTCTGATATTTATCAAAAAAACGTGGCTCATAGTGTCAATTACTTACTTGCGGTATCAACGTTATGCGAAACACATTAGAGTATTACTATGGAATTAGACCTCTTTTCCCGCCCGGAAGGCATAGACACAGCACGAGAAAGGGTGGCAGAACTCACTGGGCTTATCAACCGCTACAACTACCAGTACTACATGAACGACACGTCGGAGATCTCCGACTTCGAGTTTGATAAACTGTTGAAGGAATTGGTGTATTTGGAGCAGCGCTATCCCGAGTTGGCAAGCCCCAACTCGCCCACGCAGATGGTATGGGTCGCTGTGAACAGATCCTTCCGACATGCGATGCACAGGCTGCCGAT
>CAMURW010000246.1 GCA_947097635.1 uncultured Bacteroidales bacterium | reverse complement strand
TATCCCTACCTCTGCATCACCGACGAGGAATACCCCCGGGTCATCTTCACGCGCAACCACGAGAAGATACGCGGACAGTTCTTCGGTCCCTACCCCAACCCCCGCATCCTGCGCGAGTTGCAGGAGATCATTCGCCACCTCTTCACCTACCGATCCTGCCGCACACGCCTCACGCAGGAAAGCATCGCCGCCAAGCCCCAGCGCCCCTGCATCAACTACCAGATGGAGTTGTGCTGCGCCCCCTGCTCCGGCAACGTCAGCCGTCAGGAATACCTTGAAGAAATAGAACGCGTGAGAAAAGTACTGAAAGGAGACCTCGGCGACACGCTGGAAGAGATGAAGAGCCTCATGTTTGCCTATGCCGACAAGCTGGCATTCGAGAAAGCAGAACTCATGCGCCGCAAGATACACCTACTGGAAGAATACCAAAGCCGCTCCACCGTGGTTAACACCAACGTACGCGACGTGGACGTATACAGCATCCTTAGCGACGACAAACTGGCCTATATCAACATCCTGCGCATCAAGCACGGCAGCATCATCTACAGCTTCAGCACGGACATCCGCAAGCAACTGGACGAAAGCGATGCCGAGGTGCTGGCCATCGCCATTCCCCAGTTGCACGACAAGGTGGATAGCACGGCACAGGAAATCATCGTGCCATTCCACGTCGACGAACTACCGGCAGACTATCTCCAGCAGACCGTGCCCACCCGCGGCGACCGCCTACAGTTGCTGGAACTCTCACAACGAAACGTCAGGAGCTACCAGCACCAGTGCCTGCAGCAGCGCATGCTGGTGGATCCCGACGCACACAACCTGCAGATGCTGGAGCGCATACAGCGTGCCCTGCATCTGCACCAGTTGCCACGAAACATCGAGTGTTTCGATAACAGCAACATCCAAGGTGCCTATCCCGTCGCCGGCATGGTGCGCTTCACGGACGGCAAACCCAATAAGAGCGAATACCGCAAGTTCAACATCAAGACCGTGCAAGGTCCCGACGACTACGCCAGCATGGCCGAGGTCATCTACCGCCGCTACAAACGCCTTAGCGAGGAGGGCAAGGAGCTGCCGCAGCTGCTCATCGTGGACGGCGGCGAAGGTCAGATGGAGGTGGCACGGCAGGTCATCCAGAACCAGCTGCACCTCGATATCCCCATCGCCGGTCTCGCCAAGGACGAACACCACCGCACCCGCGAGTTGCTCTTCGGCTTCCCGCCCAAAGCTGTGGGCATGAAGCCCACGGACCCGCTGTTCCACCTCATGGAGCGCATCCAGAACGAGGTACACCGCTTCGCCATCACATATCACCGCGACAAGCGCAGCCGCAGCACTTTCCGCACGCAGCTCACGGACATCCCCGGCATCGGCGAGAAGACGGCACAGAACCTCCTCATACGCTTTGGCAGCGTCAAGGAAGTCAAGATCCAGCCTTTGGAAAGTCTCGCCGCCATAGTAGGTCCCGCCAAAGCCAAAGCCATAGTAGCATTTTTCAACCAATAGCGAAAGGTAAAGATGCCTTGCGTACTTTCCATCTCTATTTCAGTATCACCTTTCTCGTGGTCACATCGTCGTTTCCTATTATCCTGAGGAAATAGGCGCCGCGTTCGAGATGGCCCACCGCAAGGGTGGTCGTTCCATTGGCGGGTCCATGTGCAAGGACGGTCTGCCCCAGCATGTTGACGAGCCGGACGCTCTGGACGGGAGCCGCGGTGCAGACGGTGAGCCGTCCCGTGGCGGGGTTGGGATAAACATTTATGGTGGCGGGGCCTCCTGCCTCGCCGACGCCCACGTTTGCCACGGTCAGTCGCTTTGCCACTTCTGCGGCAGGCAATGTGAACGCCACCCATTATAAGTAGGGAATGGGTACAGAGAAGCACTTGACGTTATGAACGTGTCTAAATAATATAAATACCGGAAAGGACTGGCCAATTCGTCATCAGTCAAAAGGACGATTGCCGAATCGCCCACTAATTGCATAGAATTACACAACAGGCTCCCGTCATTATTCTGATGTAAGGCCTTGCGCCATACCACGTGCCCGTCTGCTGGATCCTGCTTTGCCACGAAGCAGCAGATGGTGTAGGAGTATGGCCCGTAGGGTGTCATGTCCAGCAATCGCGTCCCGGCTATCTCCGCGTCCGTGCTGCAATCGCCGGCGATGTATATGAAACCTGCAGCGTCCGTGTCCATAAATTTAATCCGATTATATTTATAGTGGTAAACGTCGCCGAAGCTTTCTGCCCAGTCGAAGCCCTGCGCCGTGGCAGATGCCACGGCAAACAGGAGCATTATGATAATGAATCTTCTTTTCATGGCGGTCAGTCTTTAATGAGTTGCGAATAAATCTTTGTTTTTTGTGAAATGTTCGTTGTCAGAGACACCGCATCTGCTCGGATTTGCAAAAATGCCCCCAAAAACCGTTTTCCGATAGAGAAGCATTGGTTGTAGGCAAGGCTTGTTTGGCGGTTCATCGCAACCATTGGGCAACTTGCTCCGAGGCTGCTTCGGAGGTTTCCGACCCATCTCCGACCCATGCCCGACCCATCTCCGACCTATCTCCGACCCATGGCATTCCCGGATGCATGGATGCATTATTTTAACTATCTAATTCTAAGTAATGTATATACTCAAATGCAAATAATGGATGTGCCTTGAATGATAGAGGTTACGCTCTTGTCAATTTGCAAAGTTGCGGTGGGTATTCATTAATCATTTCCCCGCGCTATCCAGGGCACTGCCCACAGGAACGGTGGCGATGAGAAGCTTAAAATCAACTTATAAGTGCAACGCTATTCAAAAAAAGGACACCCAGGGTATTGGACCTGAGTGCCATTGAGTATAGACCCCTGTGGGTGTATTGCGGAAGAAATCAGTGTTTTTTGCAGCAAAGCCTCCGGATGTTGCACCTTCGCAGGACTATTTGCTACGCAGGACTACGAAAGGGATGAGAACTTCTTCCATGCTGATGCCGCCGTGCTGAAAAGTGTTCTGGTAGTAGTTGACGTACTGGTTATAGTTGTTGGGATAGGCAAAGAAGTCGCCACCGCGGGCGAAGATATAGCGGGCACTGACATGGAGGCGCGGCAACTGGATGTCGCTGGGATTCTTGACGTCGTAGA
>CAMURW010000245.1 GCA_947097635.1 uncultured Bacteroidales bacterium | reverse complement strand
GATTGTTATAGTAAATAGCTGCCGTGGGGGCGGCATGCATCTGCAGGTTCAGCACACCGATGGAGTCTGCCCCATACTGCGAATGCAGGGATACCTTATAGGTGCCGGTGGCGGTGAATCGCCGACCATAGAATTCGAAGGTATCGCGCTCGCATATTTCAGCATCGGTAGCCAGCGTGTAATCTGGATGGAGAGTGAGATTCAACACGTAGTATACACTGTCGCATCCTGCCGCATTGGTCTGGGTGTAAAGTTCATTGATCACCGCATCCCTAGCACCGTTTGTGCTGGCGTGGTTGACATAGGTCTTACCGTTCACAGCCCAAGTGTAGGTGCCATTGGCTTCCACGT
Organism: uncultured Bacteroidales bacterium; assembly: GCA_947097635.1. Lineage (GTDB taxonomy): Bacteria > Bacteroidota > Bacteroidia > Bacteroidales > P3 > Colimorpha. The sequence continues at coordinate 2,784 of CAMURW010000245.1, read as the reverse complement.
TATTGAGGAACACCGTGTCGGCAGCAGGCGACGGGCATTCGCAGGTGGCGAGCAGCTTGATGCCTTGCATGTTGGACGCATTGTCCATATCGGTAACGAGTTTCACGGTGACAGCACCATTGTTCACCCAGTCGTTGCTGGTGGTGGCATAGTCGATGTTGCCTGTGCCAGTGTAAGTGGCTACGAGTGTACGGCGGCTGCCAGTACCTTCGTAGAGGTATAGATAGTCGTAACCGTATTCCAAGTCGTAGGTTCCAGTGAGACGTGTCACCTGGCCAGCCTCGACGGGGCGGACCACCCACTCTGCATTGACATTGTTGGCATAGGTCCCGCCAGTGGTGTCATTCATGACAAACTCGTTGCAGATATTCAGCGAGCCGCCATTATTTGCAAACGTATTTACTTTCTCGCGCAGTTTGGCGGTAAAATCGTCCACTAATACATAATTATAACCGGCAGTCGGCTTGGGGGCCTTCAGAGCCACATAACGACCCGTACCGACGTAATTCTCCATATTCACCTCGTAATACTCGTAGCGTGTCGAGGTCGGCATCACGCTGTCTACAGCCACGAATGTGGAAGCGTCGTTGGGGTCGCTCATTACACCTACGATAATCCTGCCTTTGTAGGTAGAGGTGGTATTGTACTCGCGAGCGTAAAAGCTTACCATCATGGTGTCGGGGCTGAAGCCAACCTCGGGCATGATTGCGTACTGGTCGCCAAAATAGGAAGAGGTTTCCACATAGAAGCGCAAGTGGTTGTTACCACTCCTGCTATAGGTAGCACTGTTATAGGCTATGGGATAGCCAGGATAGCCACTGCTGCTGGAGGTACTCGTAGTTGTAGTGAGATTCAAATAGTCCCAGCAGTAAGGCAACACATGGTTTTCGATAGTGCTGCTGGTCTTGCCAACCACGCCATCGAAATTCTCCACGAGGGGCATGTCGGCATACTGACACACGCCGCACTGAGTAGTGCCAGTGGCCACATTGCTCCAATCGCTATGATCTGTCTCGCTGCACTTTGTGCGGACATAGAACTCGTACTTGGTACTGTGTCTCAGCCCAGTGAGTTCGAAAGCAGCGTTGTTGGTAGTCTCAATAGGAGTGACGTTATCGAGGTTGAACCCCTCGAGACCATAGGCCACCTCCCAGCGGGTTGCAGGAGTGGGGGTATTCTCCGTCCAGCTCAAAGTAGCACTACTTACAGTGGTGCTCTGCACGGTCAAGTCCGAAGGCGTCCAACACGAGGGATTGGTTGTGAAGGAAGTTTTTGCCCAGTTGCTGTAGTCGCCTTCGCCGCATACGGTACGCACATAGACATCGTAGCTGGCGCCGTACTCCAATGCAGCCGTAATCGTATAACTGAAAACATTATTCAGATTAGACACAACGGTGCCGCTGGTCTCGGGGTTGAAGCCGGCGAGACCGTAGCTCAGTTCAAAGTTGCTAACCACAGGACGCAGGTCGCGACGAGCGATCCAGGAGACAGCCACCGTATTGTCGGCGTTTGCCGTGGCGTTCACGCTTGCAGGAACGAAGCAGGTCGCATCGGTGTTGCAGGGTGCCACAAGCTTCATCTCGTTACGATACATATAGGTAGTTTTGCTGCCCATGTAGGCCGAGAGTGTGGCAGAAGAAGTGGGATCGGGATTATAGGTGTCGCTATAGTAGGACAACGCCATCGCCGCAGAAGTAGTCTGAGTGTTGAACTTGTACGAGTTACCGCTATAGCCGCTCGCGTTCTCGTCAAGAGCAACAACGATATTGCCCGTGCCATCGTAGTTGAATGGAGCGGTGAAAGTGAACTCATTCCAACCCTGAGAGCATATTAGAGGACCGGAATAGACCAGTGTCAGCGAAGTGGGGTCAACAAAGTCGGCACTCGACGCGAACGAGTTCTTGTCGGTAGTACCTATATAGATATTGACATCCGATTCACTCACGTTCGGTGAAGCATAGGAATAATTGAAGGAAATCCCGCTAAACAAACCAGATCCGCTTAACTCATCAGCACTGATGATTTGCTGAGTGTAGCTATAGCCATAATACGTGTTCACTGGCAGTGTGTAATGGGTGCCTGCCGATATACCAGTCACGTCCGCTTCACCTCCGTCGGGACAAACGGTGCGGAATGTGCAGACAGCACTCAGCCCGCTTTCATCGTTTGCGGTGCAGTTGCTTTTCACATATACATCGTAATAGGTATTGGGCTCAAGGCCCATTAGTGTTTTCACTGTATCGCTGCAGATTACTGAGACGCCTTCACTGATGGGATCGAAGCCCTGCGGTCCATAAATCAGAGTCCAGGCAGTGGCACTGCCATTCTCAGTCCAAGCAATCTGTGCCTCGTTATTGAATACCGAGTCGGCGGCAACATCGGATGGCTCCATACAAATAGGTGTACTGAAGGTCAACACATCACTCCAAGGACTTTCATCGGGAGGATTGGTCGAGCAGGTCGCCTTCACGTACACATAATAATCTGTTCCTGCCACAAGACCTGTCAGCTGGGCGGTTGCGCCGGCAGAGGCCTGAACGGTTTGTTCGGTGTAGTCGGTAGCTGCGGCAGTGGCGGGGTCGAGGATAGTATCGGCATAGCGTATGGTCCAGAACTGGGGTGCGTCGCCAGGTTGATGCCAAGTGATTGCGGCATTGTTGTAGGTGATGCCACTTGCGGCAATATGGTTCGGTGTTTTACAGTTGGGGATAAAAGGCGTGGTGAAAGTGTAGCGTACCTTGCGGCCGGCGGTGCCGTCGCAGATGGCGTAGACGTACACATCAT
>CAMURW010000244.1 GCA_947097635.1 uncultured Bacteroidales bacterium | reverse complement strand
CAAGGAAACAGCGGTCGAGCGTGACTGCAATCACGGTGCCCTTGTCATGCTGCAGGTGTTGCTCAAGCCAGTTTATGATCTCGGCATCTAAATCGTTGGTAGGCTCGTCCAGCAGCAGTATGTCGGGTTCCTGCAGTAGCAAGCGACACAGTGCCACCCGGCGGCGTTCGCCGCCGCTGAGGTTCTTCACCGGCTGGCCCTCGTCTGGACACCGCAGTGCCTCCATGGCACGTTCCAGACGGTTGTCCAGCGTCCATGCGTCGTGCTGTTCCAACAGCTCCGTCAGTTCGCCTTGGCGTGCTATCAGTTTGTCGAAGTCGGCATCGGAGTCGGCGAAAGCGTTGTTCACGGCATCGTATTCCTTCATCAGGTCCACAACCTCCTGCACGGCCTCCTGCACCACTTCTTTCACGGTTTTGGTATCGTCCAGCTTGGGGTCCTGCTCCAAGTATCCCACGCTGTAGCCTGGCGCGAACACCACCTCGCCCTGATAGTCTTTGTCCACGCCGGCAATAATCTTCATCAGCGTGGATTTGCCGGCACCGTTTAGGCCAATGATGCCTATCTTGGCACCATAAAAAAAGGAGAGGTATATGTCCTTCAATATCTGCTTGGACGGCGGGATAATCTTACCCACGCCGACCATGGAAAAAATGATTTTATTGTTGTTGTCCATCATCATAAGGTTTGTGTGTTGTCGTTTTCCGCAGCGGCCTTGGCTGTGCCGTGCGGCTGCTTTCCCGTGCGCCGCAAGGAGGTGCGGCAGGACGTAGCCCGCTAATGAGAGAGAGTGTTTCTTGCCGGACGGGGACCTGTTGTATCAAAATACACGTTGTATTTTTCACACAGTTCCCTGATTGGCGTTTTCATCACTTCTTCGAAGAAACAGCCAATCATTTCGCCTAATACGTGAGAGGGTGATTTTGCCATATCTTATTAGTTTATCCACAGTCGGCCTTCTTTCAAAGGCACCCTATGCTTTCTATTACTACAGTGCCGGAACCCACAAAGGGGTCCATAATATGAGTTCTGCCGTTTTCTATTTCCCTGTCTATTACCTTTGAGACCCATGCAGCAGAGAATCCCGCGGTGTATCTATACCAACGATGTATGGGCGGTTTCATGTTATCTTCGAATGTTGAAGACTTATCATCCGTTACGTCGATGTCCGTCTCGGGAAACAATGTTAATTGTTTTACCATGTAATTATATCACTGTTTTTCTCTTCTCTGGCAAGCGGCTGCCGCCGCGGGGGGAGGGGGGTCAGCCGTCTATGAATTTGATGTCCTTTACGTTCAGCTGTATTTCGGTCTTGCCGTGCCAGTAGTTCTCGTCCAGCTGGTAGCACAGGTCGAAATGGTCGCCCCGTTTCATCCGGTTGAAGCACTCGCCCAGTTGAAATCCTATGGCGGGATAGGCACGGCTGCGCACGTCGAACTGTATCGAAGAGAACTTAAGGTGCTTCACCTCGCGATTGCCCACCAGCCGCGGGAAACCCGTGTCCACCAGGTTGTGGGTGCAGAAGATGGGCATCGTGTTTTCGGGACCGAATGGCGCGAATTGCTTGAGGATACGCATAAACTTGGGAGTGATGTGGTCACTGAAATTTATCACTGCGTCGCATACCACCTCCGGCATCATCTGCACGTCGCCCAGCTTACGCTGCACCACTTGGTCGAAACGTTCCGCGAAGCGTTCCAGGTTCTCGGGTCGCAGGCTAACTCCTGCCGCGCTGGTGTGGCCGCCGAAATGCTCCAGCAGGTCGCTGCAGTCCTCCAGCGCCGTGTGGATGTCGAAGTCCTTGATGCTACGGGCGCTGCCCACCAGCAAGCTTGCTGCTCCCTCGGTGAGGATGATGGTGGGCTTGTAGAACTCCTCTACCAGTCGGCTGGCCACGATGCCCACTACACCTTTGTGCCACGACGGGTTGAAGAGCACTATGCTGCGACGCCGACTCAGCGCATTGCTCTGCATCATCATCTGGCGTGCCTCCTCGGTGGCGGTGAAGTCCAAATCCTTGCGTTCCGTGTTGAACTGGTTGATTTCCTCTGCCAGCTTGCGACTCTCTCCAATGTCGCGGCTCATAAGCAGACTCACGCTGTCCTTGGCGCTGCGTATGCGTCCCGCCGCATTGATGCGAGGGCCTATTAGGAACACCAAGTCGCTGATGGTGAGGTCTTTCACAAAGTAGGTCTTTTTCTCGTCCCTCGCCTCGCTGCCGCCGGTGCGACGTTCCACATGGCCATACTTCAGCAAAGCCTCGATACCCGGGCGCGGCTTGGTGTTGATGACCTTCAGGCCGTAGGTGGCCAGCACGCGGTTCTCGCCGGTCATGGGCACTATGTCGCTGGCGATGCTCAGTGCCACCAGGTCGAGGTACTTAAGCAACTTCAGTTGCAGTGCCTCCTGGCACCTCCTTGCAGCGTCGTCCAGCTGCGACAGTGGGTCGCAGAGCCTCACGTGCATCTTCTGCTCCACATAGGCCTCTACGATCTTGAACCCTATGCCGCAGCCGCTGAGTTCCTTGTAGGGATAGGGGCAGTCCTGCTGCTTGGGGTCCAGCAAAGCACAAGCCTGCGGCAGCACGTCGCCCGGGAGATGGTGGTCGCCCACGATGACATCAATGCCGAAGCTGTTGGCGTATGCCACTTGTTCCACGGCCTTGATGCCGCAGTCCAGCGCTATCACCAGACTTACGCCAGTGTCATGCGCGTAATCGATACCCTTGAAGGAAATGCCGTATCCTTCCGTATCGCGATCAGGAATATAGAAGTCGATGTTGTTGTGAAACTGATGGAAATAGCTATACACCAATGCCACGGCAGAAGTGCCGTCCACGTCGTAGTCTCCATATACCATAATGCGCTGCTTTTGGCTTATGGCAAGGTTGATACGTTTTATCGCTTTGTCCATGTCCTTCATCAGGAAGGGGTCATGCAGCTGATCCAAGCTGGGACGGAAGAAACGTTTCGCCTCGTCGAAAGTAGTCACACCGCGTTCTACGAGCAAAGTGGCAATAATTTGGTCAACGCCAAGAGCATCTGCTAACTTTTTAACAACTTCTAAATCATAATCTTCTCTAATTATCCAACGTTTTTCTTTCATTTCTTTCTGGCTGTAAAATTACTAAGAATTCCTGATATACGAGAAATAAAAATGTTAAAATATGAAG
>CAMURW010000243.1 GCA_947097635.1 uncultured Bacteroidales bacterium | reverse complement strand
TGTGGAAGCAGCACGCCAAGGTTTGCAAACACAATATGAGTTTACAGAGTTGCAGGCTCAGGCAATCGTGGAGATGCGCCTGCGCCAACTCACCGGCCTAGAACGTCAGAAGTTACAGGACGAACACGAAGAGAAGCTGCGTTTCATAGAACGCTGCAAGGCAATCCTAGGCGATCACAATGTGCTGATGAACGTTATTAAGGACGAGTTTACAGAGATTCGGGAGAAATATGGCGATGACCGTCGTAGTAAGATAGAATACCACGCTCGAAACTTCCGCATCGAGGACACCATTCCCGACGACACTGTCGTCATCACCGTCAGCCACCGCGGGTACATCAAACGTACGCTGCTCAGCGAATATCGCACACAAAGTCGCGGCGGCGTTGGCAGCAAGGGCAGCAGCGTTCGCAGCGAGGACTTCGTGGAGCATATCTTCATGGCTACGAACCACAACTACATCCTTTTTTTTACAGAGAAAGGACGTTGCTACTGGAAACGTGCCTTCGAGATACCCGAAGGAGAGAAGAACAGCAAAGGACGTGCCATCATGAACCTCATCAACCTAGACCCTGGCGACAACGTGAAGGCATATCTCAACATAGAGAACCTTACCGACGAGGAGTACCTCAAGAACCACTACATCATGATGTGCACTAAGAACGGCATCGTTAAAAAGACCTCGCTGGAAGCCTACTCACGTCCTCGCACCAATGGTATCATTGCTGTTGGCATACGCGACAACGACGAGCTACTCACTGCTCTGCTCACCGACAACCACAAGCACCTTGCCTTAGCCAGCCGTTATGGCAAGGTGGTGCGCTGCCATGAAAACGAGTTCCGGGAGATGGGGCGCAACGCCAGTGGAGTGAAAGGAATTACGCTAGCCGACGAAGACGACGAGGTGATTGGCATGATAGGCGTGAGCAGCGAGGAGGAAGACATCCTCGTGGTCAGCGAAAACGGCTTTGGCAAACGTTCGCAGCTCAAGGAATATCGCGTCACACATCGTGGTGGAAAAGGCGTGTTCACACTCAAGATCACGGACAAGACCGGCTATGTAATAGCTATCAGCAATGTAACGGACGGCAACGATCTAATGATCATCAATCGCTCGGGCATAACCATTCGTATGGCTGTTGCCGAATTGCGAGTCCTGGGCCGCAACACCCAAGGTGTAAGACTCATCAACCTGCGCGGCAAAGACAGTATCGCCAGCATCACCACGGTAGATGCCGAACCAGAGGAAGTTCAACCCGAAAAAGGTGAAGAGACTGAAAACAACGACACAACATCAGGGGACATCGACACAGATGGCAATAATGCTGAAAGCCGCGAAGGCACTGAACCCGAAAACACCGAAAACGACAATCCAATAGAGTAATGGAGTAGGAGAGTGGCAGGCAAGAAGTATTTTGGGGTATTGTCATAAAAATGATTAAAAACAAGCAAGCACACTCAATAATGTCGCGTTAGCCTACACATAAGAAAAAGAAACACAACCAACCATATTCTACCAATCAACTACGCATAATTACGCATAATAAAACAGAAAACATTAAGATAATAAAAATGAAAAAGATCACCGTATTTGCAACCATTCTCGCTCTTTGCGTGGCAGTTTCAGCACAATCGTTGAATGTAAGTTCGGCCTACGAAGCCTACAACCGTGGCTATCTCAAGAAAGCAGTGGGCTACCTGGAAAAAGCACAGGTCCACGAACAGACCAAAGAGGATGCACAGACTTGGTACATCTCCACGCTGGTTTATTGCCAGATTGGCGATGAGATTAAACAAGGTACGAAGAAAGGCAAGGAACTGGCAACATTGGTATCCAATTGGAGCAACAAGGCCTATACAGCACTGCTCAACTGGAAACAATTCGACACCAAAGGCGAATATACCAGCAAAGTGACACCATTCTTCCAATATGTCAGTAACGAATCCTACAACCGCGCAGTCAACGAAGTCAACGCTGCCGACCACATGCCAGATTACAACGTTGCAATGCTGCTCTGCGACACTGCCGTACAGTTAGGCAACACGGTAGGCGACAAAGATCTCGCCGCTACTGCTAACCTGCTGGCTGGCCGTTGTGCCAAAGCTTTGGGTAAAACCGACGTTATGAAAGAATACTTCCTGCCTCTCACCAAGGGAAAGGCCAAGAAGGGTATTGATGTGGACTTCGTTTATCAGGCCATGTTTCAGACCTATGTGTCTGAAAAAGATACCAATAACGCCTTCCGCATCGCTCGTAACTATCAGAAAAACTATCCTGAAGACTACAAAGCTGATGCTCTGCTTGCCAGTGCCTATATGATGAAAGGCAATGTGGAAGAGGGTGTAAAGACCGTCAATGCGGCTGTAGAGAAATGTGCCAACGATCCCACCCAAAAAGCTGAAGCACTGTGTGTGGCAGCTGCTGTATACGAAAGTGCAAAGGACTATACTGGTGCCGAAGCCAAATACAAAGAGGCTCTCGCAATCAACCCTGCCGCCTATGCAGCCAATGCGGGTCTCGCCAGTATGAATTACAACCGCGCAGCTGATAAAATCACAGAAGCCGAAAAAGTTCCTCTGGATGACGCAACAGGTCTCTACGACAAACTCACCAACGAAAGCAAAGAACTCTTCAAAATCAGCATTCCATACTTCAACGCCGCTATCAACTACATAGACGGTCTACCTGAGAATCAGAAACCTACCATGCGCCAGGCTCTATACAACAACCTCAAAGGTCTCAACACAGCATACGCACGTTTGGACCAACTTGTCGACGCAAAAGAAGTTGAAGCACGCATAAAAGAACTAGAAGCTGGCAAATAATACCTTAAGTGGAATCTTATGCAACAATAATGGTGCTATCCAGGCCACCGTTGAAGTGTTCTCTTATAGTGAAGTTATACCCAAGAAAGGCTCAGGTAAAAGCACCTGAGCCTTTCTTGATTATCGACCCACTATTAGTTGACATAATTTACATTCCGAAGAAAGCAGGCTTTCGTCCATGCGTTTGCAACAATGGCTATGGCTTCGGTTTTGTTTTTGTCATTCTTTTAACAGGTTTGGGACATCATGGTTCACTCAAGTATTACAGGTTTGGAACATCATGGTTCACTCAAGTATTACAGGTTTGGGACATCATGGTTCACTCAAGTATTACAGGTTTGGGACATCATGGTTCACTCAAGTA
>CAMURW010000242.1 GCA_947097635.1 uncultured Bacteroidales bacterium | reverse complement strand
AACCAATGGATGACGGCGCGCCACCAGCGCACGAAGAACAGTTCGGGTATGCGGTCTATTTTGTCCTCTGTCTTGCTGTATGCCAGTTCCAGGTTTTGGCGTGCGTCGTTGTCGTGCGGCTTCAGGCGTAGGGCGCGTTCGTAGTTGAGGATGGCATGTGCGATGTCGTCGGTGCGGTAGTAGGCGTTTCCCAGATTGTAATACACAGCGTTGCTCTCCTGGCCTTGTGCCAGAATGCCTTTCCAGGCTTCTATGGCAGCCTGATACTGTCCTTTTTCATAGGCTTCTTTACCCTGTTTGAACAGCTGCTGCTGCTGTGCAGACGTTGCCTTATGGGCGTTTGCGATTCCAGCACCCAGTGAAAGGACGGCGAGTGCCATGAAGATGATTTTTTTCATTGTATTTGCTAACTTTGGGAACGTGGTATTTATATGAGAATGATGGTTTGTATGGCTTCGTCGTAGATGCGTTGCTTCATTGTCGAAGGGTCGCCGGGGGCGAAACGGGCGAAGTTGACGTCGTGTGCCAGCTTCATTATGTGTTCTTGCGTCTCGTGTGCCACTTTCTTGTCCTGCAGTGTGGCCTCTATGGTGTCCACGTTCAGCTGGCTGAGTTCGATGCCGTATTTGTCGCTGAGACATCCCCACAAAGCCCTGTAGATTTCTTCGTAGAAGTGCTCTGTGTCGTCGGTGCGGAGGTATTTCTCTGCTGCGCGCAGACGCTTCTTGGCGAGGCTGGTGGCACGCATGAGGCGCATGCTCTGCTCGTCGGCCATGAGCGCCTGCCGTTTGTACCCTATTACGATGACGACGGTGCTGGTGGCGACGATAAGTACCAGCAAAACCCACTGCAGCATGCTGGGATGGTTGCGGTGTCCATTGGCGTGCATGGAGGCATGTGTCTTGATGTGGTTGATATCGTTGTTTAGCTGTTCCACATCGTTCTGAACTGCAGCGGCACGGTTGCCGGAGATGCCTTTGCTCACCTTGATGGGGATGGCGGGTTTGTGGATACTCTCGTAGCGGCCGGTGGTGGGGTTGAAGAAGACGAAGTTCAGTGCGGGAATCTCGAAGTTACCTTCGCTTTGCGGCACAATGATGAACTCGAAGGTGCGGCTACCATGGATGCCGGCATCCGTGCGCTTGAGGTTGTCTATGATTTTAGGGTCGTAGACATCGAATACTTTGGAGAATGCGATGTGAGGGTTATCCAGCAGCATGAGGTTGCCGTTTCCAGTGACGGTGACGCGATATGTGAGTGCCTCATTGGCACGCACATGATCCACGTCCACGCTATGATGTGCTGAGAAGGAGCCTACGCCGCCGCTGAAGTTGTCCGGTGCAGCAGGCAGAGGCTTCACGTTGATGGTGAGGCTATTTGTCTGCAGCTCTTTCTCCACGGCTTGCGACATATTGAAGAAAGGGTCGTCGAAGAGGTCCAGGATGGTGCCTGTGCGTCGCCTCTGACGAGGTACGAGGGCCAATACGTCCAGCGTGAGAGGTGCTATTCTCATCGTGCCACTCTCCTGTGCGAACATGGCACCGCGGCGTATTTCCGCCACGCGGAATTTCTTGTTGCCTATGGTTTCGTCGTAGCTCTTGATTTGTTTGCCTTCGCTGAGATCCTCGGTCCAGAAGCCTTTATTGCCTGGTAGTTTGTCCAGCTGAAAGTTCTGCAGGCTCACTTGGGTGTATATTTTGTAGGTGACGATGACCTGTTCGCCTTTGTAGGGGTTGGTTTTGTTGACGCTGGCGCGTGCGTATAGCGTCTGGGGCGTGATGCCCGTGGCCTGCGGTTGCTCGTCCTCACGGCTGTCGTAGCGACTGTCTGTGCGTCCGTTGCTGCCATGCGCCCCGTTGCCGTAGGAGTTGCTGCCGCTACCTTTGACCACTTTTATGGTGAAAGGTTCGCTATGCACGCGTTTGCCGTTTATCAGGCAACTGGCGCTTCCCACTTGGTAGCTCCCCTCGGCATCTGCCATGATGTAATATTGGTGGCTGTATTCCGTCTTGCTGGTCATCTTGCCATTCACGATGGAGGTGCTGGAACTATAGGATGTGTTGGGTCCGCTGAGCACAGAAAAGCCCTTGAACGAGGGGCCTCTGAAATCGCTGGTATTGTCGTCGGTCACAAAGGAGACGCGGAAAGTGCTGCCTTCGGCGACACTATTGGGTGCCTTGACCTTGAGGGTTTGAGCCTCGGTGGTGTATGCTAACAGGCAACACAGCAGTAGGATAACATTTACTTTACAAGAACATTTCATTTTTATTGTCAATCACATGTTTTGGCAGCCTCCCCGCCGGGGGGCGACTAATAAAAGTTACATAATATATTTATATATTTAGTGCTGGAAGGCGTGATAAAATTACCAGTCTTTCTCCGTTTTGCCCTTGCCCTGATTGCGAGCCTTGATTTGGCTCTTCATGGTGTTCAGTTCATTGTTCTTCATGGCATTCAGCAGCTGTTCTGCCTCGCGTTTCTTGCGGTCTTTCTCTATGCGTTCTTTTCTCATTTGCTCGTGGTCTATAGCATCTCTGGTGCCGTGTCCGTTTCCAAATCCGTCAGCATCTCTGTCGCCGTCACCATTGCCTTTGCCATGATTTTTTCCGTCGCCGTCGCCATCTTCGCCATTTGGGTCGCTTTGCGGACCTTTGTTCCCCAGTTTGCCATTCTGGTTTTGCTGTCCTTTGCCCTGTCCCTGTGGGTTCTTGCCTTTCATACCAGAGTTGCTTGGTCCTGTGCCGTCGGGGCCTCCTTTGCCAGTGTCGTGTCCCGTATTGCCATGCTGTCCGCCTTCCTGCCCGTGCTGTCCTTGGCTGTCTTGCTGTCCGTTTTGCCCGTTTTGTCCATCCTGCCCTTTGCCGCCGTTGTTGCCGCCGCTGCTGGACGCGGAGGATGCCATCTGCGACAGCAGTTTTTGCGCGTAGCTAAGATTGTATTTCGCCTTCATGTCCGAGGGGTTGATTTTCAAGCACTCCTGATAATTACTTATGGCTTGTTTTAGTTGCTCCATACCGCCGTCGTTGGTTTGGTCGCTCATCCTGCCAGTGCGTATGCTGCGCCGCAGGTCCTGGCGCTGCTGCAGTGCCTTCTGCACCTGGCAGTTGCCGAGGTTGTAGAAGGCAAAGGCACGCTGCTTGCCGCGCAGGTCGGGGCAGCTGAGCACTTTGCTGTAGTATTGTGCTGCTTTGACAAAAGAGTGTTCCTT
>CAMURW010000241.1 GCA_947097635.1 uncultured Bacteroidales bacterium | reverse complement strand
CTCACGCGCTGGTACACATGCTGAATCATGGGTTTCCCGCCAATCATCGCAAGCGGCTTGCCGGGGAATCGCGTGGAGGCGTAGCGGGCAGGTATGATGCCAAGTACTTTCATTTGTCAAAGTTATTCGAGATGCGGTTAGTTATTAACTAGTTATTTCCTTCTGCCTGGAACTGTGTATCGAAAAGGCCGTTGAATTCCGCGTCAATCATGTCTATCACATATCCCAGATCTTCGGGATTGTCGGCGAAGTTGTATTGTTCTATATCCACAATCAGCAGCTTGCCGCTGTCGTAGCCTTGGATGAATTCGTCGTAGCGCTGGTTCAGCTTGCTGAGGTAGTCCAGGTTGATGGAGCCTTCGTAAACGCGGCCACGTTTTTGAATCTGGCGGATGAGCGAGGGAACGTCGCCTCGCAGATACACCAGCATGTCGGGTGGCTGCATGAAGCTGGCCAGCAGGTCGTAGAGCGCCATATAGTTGTCGAAGTCGCGAGAATTCATCAGCCCCATGTCCTTGAGGTTGGGAGCGAAAATATAGGCATCCTCGTATAACGTGCGATCCTGCACAAAGCTGGTGCCGCTACGCTTCATATTCAGCAGCTGCCTGAAACGGGTGTGAAGAAAATATATCTGCAGATTGAAGCTCCAGCGCCGCATATCCTCATAGAAACTCGCCAAGTAAGGGTTGTTGTCGGTGGATTCCTTCATGGACTGGTAGCCATAGTGGCGCGCCAGCAAATCGGTGAGAGTGGTCTTTCCCGAACCAATATTTCCAGCTATAGCAATGTGCATATTAAAATAATATTATTAACAAAAAATGCTTTATCTCTTGAGAAAGAGACAAATAACATTGTTTGGCAGTGTCATTTTAAGAAGCAAATATACAAAGAAAATTTATTTCGGAGGAAAAAAGTTGCGTAGAAGCCATATTTCCTAAATCCCGCAAGTCAAATTTCTTGCGTCATCTTGCAGAACGGCTGTGGGCATTTCTTATGAGCAGAGCTGTGGGCGGCGGCATTTTCCGTATTGAAATGGAGCCGTCCCAAGCCAAGGAATAAGCTGAAAACACGTCAACGAATTTAGGATGACGGACAAAAGCGTCATCAATATCCAGTGTGCCTCACGTACGCCTCACAGCGTATCCGCGTCTCGCCTGCCACGAACATGCGTCGGAACTTCACGACCCATCCCCGACCCATCCCCGACCCATCCTCGACCCTTCCCCGACCCTTCCCCGACCCTTCCCCACCTCGCAAACCCTCCCGCGATTATGCCCCCACATGCACGGCCACCATAGTACCGCCTCGGTACCATTGCTGCACTGCAGTGCCTACAGCGTTGCCGCCTCGTCTGGGCAAGGCCTGCCATATAAACAAAAAACGAGGAAACTTCTTGAAACGGAGGCGAAAAGATGCATTCTGTGAACAACTGACTTGCGGAATGAAGGTGTTTTCGCATTGTCCGTCAAGGGAAGAGGTGCATCGCGATGCTTTTCTGCTTTTTTTGCTTTTTTTTCTTGTTAGTGTGGAAAAATGCTTATCTTTGCATTTTATAATTACATTCAACATATCAACAAACCTCTATAAGTCATGTCGTTAATAAAAACTATATCAGGAATACGCGGCACCATAGGCGGTGTCGTGGGCGATAATCTTACTCCCGTAGATGCTGTGAAATTCACAGCAGCGTTCGCTACTTTATTGCAGCGCCGCAACCCGGGACGCCGCCTCACATTGGTAGTAGGACGCGATGCGCGCCTGAGCGGCGCTATGGTGGATCGCCTTGTCGTGGGAACACTTCAAGGAATGGGAATCGACATTATAGAAACAGGCCTCTCCACCACTCCCACCACGGAGATGACGGTGATAGACAAGCACGCCGACGGCGGTATTATCATCACGGCAAGCCACAACCCCAAGCACTGGAATGCCTTGAAGTTGCTGAACAGCGAGGGCGAGTTCATCAACGCCGAGGAAGGCCACGAAGTACTGCGTCTGGCCGACAGCGACGAAGTCACCTTTGCCGAGGTGAACGAGCTGGGCAAGGTGACGGAAGACCTTAACACCATAGACCACCACATAGAACGCGTGCTGGCACTGCCGCTGGTGGACAGGGAGGCCATTGTCAAAGCACAATTCCGCGTGGCCGTGGATGCCGTTAACAGCACCGGCGGCATTGCCATTCCCCGCCTGCTGCGGGCGCTGGGAGTGGAAGAGATAGTGGAGCTGAACTGCGAGCCTACAGGCAACTTTGCGCACAACCCCGAGCCCATACCCCAGAACCTCGCCCAAATTGCCAGAACGGTGCCCGAGCAGCACTGCGACTTGGGCATCGTCGTGGACCCCGACGTGGATCGCCTGGCCCTTATCTGCGAAAACGGCGAAATGTTCGGCGAAGAATACACGTTAGTGAGCGTGGCAGACTACGTGCTACAGCACACTCCTGGCAACACGGTAAGCAATATGTCATCCACACGCGCCCTACGCGACATCACCGAGAAAAGATACGGCCACAGCTATAGCGCCAGCGCCGTGGGCGAAGTCAACGTCACAACGCTGATGAAAGAGACCCACGCCGTGATAGGCGGCGAAGGAAACGGCGGCATCATCTACCCCGCCCTGCACTATGGACGCGATGCTTTGGTGGGCGTGGCACTGTTCCTCACGCTGCTGGCCAAGAAGAACATGAAGGTAAGTGAACTGCGCAAGACGTTCCCGGAATACGTCATCAGCAAGAATCGCAAGGACCTGACACCCGGCATGGACGTAGACACCATCCTGCACGCCATGACAGAGAAGTATAAAAGCGAAAAGATATCCACCATCGACGGCGTGAAAATCGACTTTGCCGACAGCTGGGCACATCTGCGCAAGAGCAACACCGAGCCCATCATCCGCATCTACTGCGAAGCCCACTCCGCCACAGAAGCCGACGCTTTGGCACAGAAGATCATCAAGGATATCGAGAATTGCATTAATTAAGGCGAATGCCCATGGACAATCAAATAAAGAGATTTTACCGCACCAACGACGACAAGAAAATCGCCGGCGTGTGCGGCGGACTGGGGCGTTATTGCAACGCCGACCCCATTTTTTTCCGCATCCTGTTCGTAGTGCTGACACTATGCGCCGGCGGCGGATTACTGATTTATCTACTGATGTGGATCTTCACCTCGCAGCAGTAACACCTTATCGGCAGCATCAGCGACACCCTGC
>CAMURW010000240.1 GCA_947097635.1 uncultured Bacteroidales bacterium | reverse complement strand
GCTTTTTCATCATACGCTGCTTCTGACTTTGCCCCACGTCGCCGTGCCAGTGCCACACTGGGATGTGTGCTTCTTTACAGATGTCGTTGAGGCGGCAGAACTGGTCATTGATGAGTGCCTTGAGAGGTGCAATGTAGAGACAGCCTATGCTGGCGGTCGGCTGTTCGGATAGCAGCGTGAGAATGGGGAAAAAGGCGGCTTCCGTTTTACCACTTGCAGTGGAGGCGGACAGCAGCACGTTGTCCTGGGTGTTGAAAATAGCGTCGCCGGCAGCAGCTTGGATGGCACGAATCTGCTGCCATTTATTGCGATAAATATAGTCCTGTATGAAAGGCGCGTAGCGTGAATAAGGGTTCATAATAAGTAGGCCGATTCTCGGAGGAGGAAGTGTGAGTTGAGAAAGGGTGGGTGGGAATAGTGACTTTCAGAGCGTGAATTCGGCGAAGGGGCTGTCGGCGGCGGGTCCTTGCTCTTCCAGTTGCGGCTTGGCATAGGTGAAGGCGCTGTTGCTTAGTATTTGCTCTATGTTCTGCTCGGGGTTCTGGTAGAGGATGTCCAGCAGCTCTATGAAGTCGCGTATCACCTCGCGGGGGGTGATGTGCTCGTCGGCTCCTATGCGTCCGTATTCCATCCCGATGAAAGCGGAAAGCTGTTCTTCGCTGATGTGCTTCTGATAGCCATAGAGTCCGGCGTGCAACTCTTCCAGCTTCTCTGTAAGCACCAGCATTTCTTCGGCGGACAGCGGTTCCAACCTGATGACTGGCGCCAAAAGGTCGCGCCTGCCGGCAGTGCTGAACTTACCCTCCTGCAGGCGGCTGCGCAGAGCCTCGTAGCTATAGATGCCGCGATGAGTGTCCTCCACACACTGCGGAGTGCCGCCCATGATGATGCCGATGTATTGCGCTTTTCCTTGCAGGGCATCGTTGTACATGGTAAGGATTTTCTCGTAGTTGTTCTGACGCGTGATGCCGTTAGGTATCTTGTAGATGTTCACCAGTTCGTCTATCAGCACTACCATGCCTTGGTAGCCCGCTTGACGGAAAAAGAATGCCAGGAGTTTAAGATACTCGTACCAGTCATCATCGGTGATGACGACGCCCACTCCCAGCTCCTGACGTGCCTCTGTCTTGGTGATGTATTCTCCGCGGAACCACTTAATGACTTTTCCTTTCAGCTCGTCGTTCCCCGATATGGAGGCACGGTAGTAGAGGGTGAGCAGCTTGGCAAAGTCGAAGCCGTGTACCAGTTCGTTCATGCTGCTGATGACCGCCATGATGCGCTGTTCCACCAGTCCCTCGAAAAGAGGACTGTCCATGGGAGTGCCGCTTTCCTGTGCTGCCTGACTCTGCACGTAGTTTATCCAGCGATCCAGTGCCAGTCCCAGCGCACCGCCTTCTGGCTTGCTTTTCACGCTGAGGTTGCGCAGCAGTTCCTTGTAGGTCGCCAGCCCTTGTCCGTGATTGCCCTGCAGCCTGCGTTCCGGAGACAGGTCGGAATCGGCTACCACGAAGCCGCGGTCCATAACATAGTTGCGTATTGTTTGCAGCAGAAACGACTTGCCGCTGCCGTATTTTCCTACGATAAAGCGGAAACTGGCGCCACCTTCGGCGATGATGTCAACGTCGTGCAATAATGCCTCTATTTCGTGGCGGCGCCCTACGGTGATATAGGGTAATCCTATTCTTGGTACTACGCCGCCTTTCAGCGAATTGAGGACGGCTTGTGCTATGCGGCGGGGAGGAGTTGTCATAGTGTATTATTGGCTTAACCCCAATCATTTGCCATTGCCACAGGCAACGGGCCACACCTAAGTGTACGTGGGGAAAGAAAAATATTGGTTATGTGAGAATTGTTATGAGAGCGGGGCGGTAGTCCTCTATGATTTCAGGGCCGTGGCTACCATCTTCCAGGACGAGGTCGCCGATGGCGTCGTAGAGTTTTTCGTTGATGCTTTCGGAAAGGATGCTCGCCATAAGATGACGTTCTTTGAGGAAGGTAGTGGTGGACTGACCGTTCAATAGCATGGTGAGGAACTGGGTTTCGACGGGGGTAAGGGGGAAGATGAAGGTGGGTGTAGGTGTAGGGGGCGTAGAGGAGGATTGTGCGGCCGCAGGGATTGCGGCGCGGTTCGGAACGCCTTCTGCCTCGCTGCGTTCTTCGTCTGTGAGTAGGGCATCGCGGACTATGCTGGCGTCGGTGCGGATGGAATTGAGTTTGGTAAGATCCACTTCTACCTTGGGACGGCGGGCTTCATACAGTGCCTGCCTATAGTCCGAAAGTGCCGCCGTGATGGCTTGCTGAGCATCGTCGCCGATGACGCGTTGTTTTAACTTGCGGTCGTTGTGGAAAAGTCGCACCTGGCGCTCCACTTCGTGGGTGATGTCGCCGAGTTCGGCACTGCGGGCGTTGCTGCCCACAACGTGATAGCCGTCCTCCATCCATTGTCCGTTCAGGCATATAAAACGCAGCATGGAATCTATCACCACGCTGGCATTCTTGGGCATTCCCGGCATCCCTTGCCAGAACAGCAACCCCATGAAGAGGTTGCGGCACTGGGTCTGACGGTGATCTACATAACGTTGGTAAAACGACATCTTGGACTGGGTCACCAAACGGCGGTCCAGATGGCGTACCACCAGTGCCGCCACTTTTTCCATCTCCTCGCTGTTGCGTTTGCCATAGGTGGAGTCCAGAAACTGGTAGCGACTGAAGCGTTGCAGCGCCATGGCCACGGAATGGTCGTCATAGTCGTTTGGCGTAAGGAGTGCCACGGCACCATTGTGGTTTTCTATCACGTCGGCGAATATCTCGTTGCAGTGCTCTTTCAACGTCCACACCACCACGAAGTCCTTCAACCACAAGTTGCAGCGGTAGCGGAAATGGCGGTAGCGGTTGTTGTCGGTATAGGTGCCGCACATCTCGCACAGCTGTTGGTATGCGTCCTCTGCGTCGCTTACGCCTATAAGCATCACCAGCTCGTTTGCCAGCAAGTGAAGGTAGGCGGTTGACACGTCCAGGTGCACACCTTTGCGGAAGTTGGCACGGAAAGTGCAGTAACTGCGCAGTTGAAGACGGCTCATGGCACGATAGGTGGGCTGGTAATCTTCGAAAGGCACTATCGGAGCGCTGTCTTCTACGTCGGCAAGGAAGAGGGCATCCTGATAGAATAGCCGAATCTGCAAGTCGTAGCTGCCCACGCTTGCGACCCTCTGCATCC
>CAMURW010000239.1 GCA_947097635.1 uncultured Bacteroidales bacterium | reverse complement strand
GCTCACAAGGCGGGCAGAACTCCGCCAATCCCTCTTGCGAGTGTGTGATTTAATTCCTCACTCCAAACTTTTAACTTTCGAATTTTTTGACGCTGCAAAATTACATATTTTTTTTCGATTCCGAGCAAATCATTTATCTATTTTTTTTTTTGGGGGGGGGGGAAAAATTGCACTGATTATTAATTATTTAACAATCCTCCAATATGCGTGGTACTTCTTGATCTGCGCCAATCTACACATAATGAGCAGGATTCCGCATTCGCGCAAGGCCTCTGGCCGTGTCCACGTGCCCCACATCCCTCCGCGCCAGTTCGCCTTTCTCTGCGCTGCGGTTCAACAGCTTGAGAGCGGTCTTGGAGTCGTGGACATTGGCCGGGGCGACTGCGTAGCCCCCCACGAACTCGATTTTTCACCATTCCACCACATGGTCCTTGTACCCGAAATAGGTCGCTCCGAGCTTCCTCGCCCATCGGGAATCCACGTTTTTGTGGCATCTCTTGCGAGGTCGGTCTTTCCATAGCGATTCGCCCTGGTCCGCCTTTGTCTGTTTGTCCTCATCTCGTCTGGTGCGTTGTCTCGGGGCTGTCGCGAAACTCGCGACGAAGAGCAGGGACGCGGTGCAGTTACTATTCCTGTTTGTTGGCATGATGTTCGGCACACCGTTTGGGTGCAACCTGCAGGTATGGTGGCACTGTGAACCTTTCGAAGTGTCGTGTGCTTTTTTTTTGAGGGGGAGGCGATCGGCTGACGGTGCAAGACGCTAAAGAGTGTTGTATGTAGAAAATGCTGCGTAGGTAGATGTGGTGTACTAGAGCGTGCGTCCGTCGTTGCGTAAAGGCAGAGGGTATGGTAGAGAAAACCCTATCTACGGGAAAGCAGCAAAGGGTGTCTCCCGTAAATAGGGTTGGAGGAGGGACTACAGCAGTTTCTTCTTGAGGTTGAGGATCATGTCATCCGTCATACGGTCCAGGTCGTAGTCGGGCTTCCAGCCCCATTCCTGGCGTGCACAACTGTCGTCCATCTTGTTGGGCCAACTGTCTGCGATGGCCTGCTTTATGGGCTCGGGCCGATACTCCATCTTGAAGTTGGGGTAACGCTGCTTGATGTTGCTGTAGAGAATCTCAGGGTCGAAGCTCATGGAGGTGACGTTGAAGCTGTTGCGGTGTTTCAGCATGCTGGGGTCGGCTTCCATGATGCTGATCATGGCCTTCATGGCATCGGGCATATACATCATGTCCATATAGGTACCCTTCTTCAGGGGGCACACGAAATCCTGTCCCTGCACGGCCTTGTAGTATATCTCCACTGCGTAGTCGGTGGTGCCGCCGCCCGGGAGCGTGAGGTAGCTTATCAGGCCGGGAAATCGCACGCTGCGTGTGTCCACACCGAAGCGTGTGAAGTAGTAGTCGCTAAGCAGCTCGCCAGTCACCTTGGTGACGCCGTAGATGGTGTTGGGACGCTGGATGGTGTCCTGTGGGGTGTTGTCGTGGGGTGTAGAGGGGCCAAAGGCACCGATGCTGCTGGGCGTGAAGACAGCGCAGCCAAAGAGGCGTGCCACTTCCAGGCAGTTCACCAGGCTGCCGATGCCTACGTTCCATCCCAGCATGGGGTTCAGCTCTGCTGTGGCGGAAAGGATGGCGGCCAGGTTGTAGATAGTGTCGATGTTGTACTTCTTCACGGCGGCGGCAATCTGCATCACCTGCGTGGAATCGATACGCTCGATGGGACCGTGCTCATATTCGCCACCCTTCAGCGGACGAAGGTCGCTGCACACGACATTGCTGTCGCCATAGATGCCGCGCAAGTTACGGGTGAGTTCGGAACCAATCTGCCCGCCAGCACCAACAATTAAAATTCTTTTCATTGTAAAAACAATTTGAACGAAGTTTATTTTCCGTCGATTTCTTTGCGCACTTTCTTGAAGGCCTCTATGCAGCAGTCCAGCATCTCGTGGGTGTGGGCCGCGCTGACCTGCACACGGATACGCGCCTGGTCTTTGGGTACTACGGGATAGCTGAAGCCAGTGACGAAGATACCCTCCTCCTGCATCTTGGCAGCGTAACGTCCAGCCTTGGCAGCGTCGTAAATCATCACGGCGCAGATAGCACTCTCGCTGGGTTTGCAGTCGAAACCTTCCTCCTTCATGCGACGCAGGAAGTAGTCGGTGTTCTCGTGCAGCCTATCCTGCAACGTGTTGGTGGCGCTCATCATGTCGAACATCTTGATGCCGGCGGCTACGAGGCCGGGAGCCATCGAGTTGCTGAACAGATAAGGACGGCTGCGCTGGCGCAGCATATCGATCACCTCTTTCTTGCTGGTGACGAAGCCACCCATGGCAC
This sequence comes from uncultured Bacteroidales bacterium, assembly GCA_947097635.1. GTDB lineage: Bacteria > Bacteroidota > Bacteroidia > Bacteroidales > P3 > Colimorpha. The sequence continues at coordinate 878 of CAMURW010000239.1, read as the reverse complement.
CGCCGAAAGCCTTACCCAGCGTGCCAGTGAGAATTTCCACCTTGCCACGCAGGTTGAAGCGCTCGGTCACGCCACGTCCGGTCTTGCCTACCACGCCGGCGCTGTGGCTTTCGTCCACCATCACCATGGCATCGTACTGGTTGGCCAGTTCGTAGATTTTGTCCAGAGGGCACACATTGCCGTCCATGCTGAACACGCCGTCGGTGGCGATGATGCGGAAACGGCAGTCCTTGGCAGCTTGCAGCTGTTCTTCCAGGTCGGCCATGTCGGCATTGGCATAGCGGAAACGCTGCGCTTTGCACAGACGCACACCATCGATGATGGAGGCATGGTTCAAGCTGTCGCTGATGATGGCGTCGTCCTTTGTAAGAAGGGGTTCAAACACACCCCCGTTGGCATCGAAGCAGGAGCCGAAGAGGATGGTGTCCTCGGTACCGAAAAACTCGGCGATTTTCTTTTCCAGCTGCTTGTGCAGGTCGTTGCAGCCGCAGATGAAACGCACGCTGGCCATGCCAAAGCCACGTTTGTCCATGCCGTCCTTGCAAGCCTGGATGAGTTCGGGATTGTCAGCAAGACCCAGATAGTTGTTGGCGCAGAAGTTGAGACATTTCTTGCCTTTCACCAAAATCTCGCCACCCTGGGGGGATTCTATGATGCGTTCTTCTTTGTAAAGACCGTCGGCTTTTATCTGAGCCAGCTCTTTTTGCAGATGTTCTTGGAACTTAGTGTACATAATTACAATATTTTAATAATATATTATCTAATAAAGCAGATGGCAAAGATACAACTTTTTTTGGAACAGAGACTTTTTTTTCGCTTTTTGCGTTATATTGTCGTTCTGAGGGATGCGCATGTAGTACACGAAGAGTGTCCGCAGT
>CAMURW010000238.1 GCA_947097635.1 uncultured Bacteroidales bacterium | reverse complement strand
TATGCCCTGAAAACCGGACGCATCGCCACGCGTCCCGTCCTGCAACTCTATTTCGTGCTGCGCGACGAAAAGACTACGCTTGCCGACAAGGCTTTGATATATGGCTGCCTTACCTACGTGGTGATGCCGCACAGCCTGATACCGCGCAAGGTGTACAAACTACTGGGACTCACCGACGAGGCGTTTGCATTAATGGCAGTGTTGCAGCGCATGAACAGCAAAATCACCACAGAGATAAACGCCAAAACAGACCGCTTGCTGGACACCTGGTTCGGCCACGAGACCGAGGACAAAAACAAGGAGGGGGCAGATAAGCCCGAATAAGTGGCAGGTACATTGTTCGGAATGGCCATGCAACTCAAGCGCATAAATGACCTGAATGCAGCAAGTGAAAAGAGGCCATCCGGACATCGAGTAATGGAAAAGTCGAGAACGGGTCGGGAATGGGTCGGGAATGAGTCGGGAATGAGTCGAGAACGGGTCGGGAATTTCCGACGCAGTCTCTGCGTAAGCGAGAGCCAGCGGCGACTTCTCCCGGGACTGCCCGAAAAGATGGCGGCGAGGGTTCGCAATATGTCCTAAAAAAGGCAAAGCAGGACACTACCTTTTCCCACATTGCTATAGGAAGTCCACGGGACTGCTTTCACATCCCTTAACCTTTGCAATTAGGACGCTCGGCAGACTACGGCTCTATCCATGGGGTACTTAGCAACAATGTCCCGCCTGGGATTTTTACCGACCATCATGAATCAAAAAAACTCGAAAAAGCACTCCGCATCGCCGTTTTTCGTTGAAAGGAGGAGAAAGGAAAAGGCGATATTGCGTCCGGATGATGTCTACTAACTTTCAACGTATATATTATTTACATTATTCTCACGACATTTTTTTATTCTTTTTTTCTTACAACTTAGATTTTTTGTGTAATTTTGCAGTCCTTAACTGTTTAAGTGCGAAGAAATATGACCAAAATGCTTAGAAATACCGCATTCAGAGCTGCCAGCCTGGGCGGCGCCGTAGCGACGCTGCTGATGGCAGTCGCACCGGTGTTTTCCTATGGTCAGAATAACAATACAACCTCCAACAAGAGCAGCAAAGACAAGAACAAGACCAGCGTGGTGAAACTGAATAAGCTGGACTTAGTGTATCCCGACGACAACTTCTCCGGTGTGGATATCGATCAAAAAGAGCTCACCACGCAGGACCGCAGCACATATTACCAGAAGCAATATCTTATGGACCCTCCTCCTCCCCTGGAAGAGGACGAGGAAGACAAGACACCGAATTTGTTCCAAAACATCGAAGACGAAGGTGCCGAGAGCGAAGACGACATTCTATATGCCAGCTTCGACACCAACATCATCCACTATCCCAAGATAGACTTCAACAAATGGAATTCCAAGGACACGGTGACACTGCATTTGGTGAACCACAACAAAGGCGAGAAGTTTGTCTTCCCCACGCCTGTCATTGCCATACCTACATCGCATTTCGGCTACCGCGGACGTCGCCGTTTCCATTACGGTTTGGATATGGGGCTGGCCAAGGGAGAGCCCATCTATGCCGCCTTCGACGGCGTGGTGCGTGTGAGCGTATTCAACCGCTCCTACGGCAACCTGATTGTGATACGTCACCATAATGGGCTGGAGACTTACTATGCCCACATGAGCAAACGCATAGCACAGGTGGGCGACCAGGTAAAAGCGGGCGAAACGATAGGTCTATGCGGCAACACGGGACGCAGCTATGGCAGCCACCTGCATTTCGAGATGCGCTACATGGGTGCTGCGCTGAACCCCGAGAATGTGATAGACGTGACCAAACGCGAGCTGAAAGACGAGACACTGAAGCTTACGCCCCACAGCTTCATCAAAAAAGGCAGCGCACGCACCGGCAAAGGCGAAAACACCAGCGTCGCCTCCAGCGGCGTGACGTACTACCGTGTGCGCCAAGGCGACACCCTGGGCAAAATTGCCAAAAAGAACCACACCACTGTGCGCCGTCTTTGCCAGCTGAACGGCATCCGCGAAAACACGGTTCTCAGCATCGGCAAACGACTGCGAGTGCGATAATGCAAGTGTCTTCGGTGCTTCCTAAAGGGGGGGGGCAAATACCCCCCCCATGACACTGCCAAAATGGCAGTATGATTAATCGGTGGCATATTTTTTGCAAAAACTACGTTGTACCGCCTTGTTATCCCTGCACCGACGATCCAATTTCCCATCTAACACCATGCGAATAGACATCCTCACACTTTTCCCCAACACGATGAACATGTTTTTCGAAGAGTCCATAATGAAAAGGGCTCGGAAGAAAGGCGTGGCAGACGTGCATTTCCACGACTTGCACGACTATTCGCTGACGCGCTACGGCAGCGTGGACGACAGCCCCTACGGCGGCGGAGCAGGAATGGTGATGGCAATAGAGCCGCTGGCCAACTGCATAGAAGACCTAAAGAAGGAACGCGAGTACGACGACATAATATACACTGCACCCGACGGCACTATGTTTTCGCAGCCCATGGCAAACGAGCTGAGCTTGAAGGACAACCTAATGGTGCTATGCGGACACTACAAAGGCGTGGACGAGCGTCTGCGCGAACATTTCATCACCCGCGAAATCTCCATCGGCGACTATGTGCTGACTGGCGGCGAACTGGCAGCTGCGGTAATCTGCGACGCTGTGGTGAGACTGCTGCCAGGTGCCCTGGGCGACGAACAGAGTGCCCTGGGCGACTCTTTTCAGGATGGACTGGTGGCACCGCCAGAATACACGCGTCCTCCCGAATTCCGGGGATGGAAAGTGCCGGACGTGCTGCTCAGCGGCAACCACGCCAAGATAGAAGAATGGCGCTACGAACAGGCCCTCCGGCGCACCAAGGAACGCAGACCCCACCTGCTGCCCCCCACAAAAAAGTAACGTGAAACGTAAAATATCATAACTATGACAGAATTCGAGAAATATGCTACCAAGCATCGTGGCATCAGCAGCACAACCTATTCCAAATACACCTCGGCAGTCAATGCCTCGCTGACGCCCTATATCGTGGAAGAACGCCAGCTGAATGTTGCCCAGATGGATGTCTTCAGCCGTTTGATGATGGACCGCATCATCTTCCTGGGCACTGCTATCGACGACTATGCCGCCAACGTCATACAGGCACAGCTCCTGTTTCTGGAAAGCACAGACAGCAACAAGGACATCTCCATCTACCTCAACTCCCCC
>CAMURW010000237.1 GCA_947097635.1 uncultured Bacteroidales bacterium | reverse complement strand
ACGACATCTTAGCAGGCCTGTGTTAGGCGATACGGGATAGGTGACGTGAAGGATACGAATAAACGCCCCCCACGTCACCAAATCACGATCATTCAATATTGATTTACGAACCATAGAACTGTGGAATCATGAGCGACGAAAAGAAATGCAAAATAAAGACCGACGGCATAGGCCTCGGTATCGCAGCCCTGATACTGGGACTGTGCTTCATTGCCGGTGTGAAAAACTTCAAGAGCTACGACCGCCAGGTCTCCGTGCGCGGCCTCTGCGAGAAGGAGGTGATGGCAGACCGCGCCATCTACCCCATCGTGTTTAGGGAAGGCGGAGACAACCTGGTGCAGGTGGCAGAAAGCATCACTGCCAAGAACCGGGAGGTGGTGGCCTTCCTGAAGGAAAACGGCTTCGACGACGACGAAATCACCGTGGCACCTCCCAAGGTGGAAGACCGCTCCATCAATAACTATGCCAACAGCCAGCACCTGGTGAAGTATGCGATGACGAGCGTGGTCACCGTGTACACCAAGAAGGTGGACAAGGTGCTGGAGATGCAGGGCAAGCAAGGCCAGCTGCTGGAGAAGGGCATCGCAGTGGGTGCCGGCGACAGTTGGGAGAACCCCGTCACCTACAGTTTCGAAGGACTCAACGACATCAAGCCCGAGATGATCGCAGAGGCCAACAAGAAAGCCCGCGAGGCGGCGCAGCAGTTCGCCGACGACAGCGAGAGCAAGCTGGGCAAGATAAAGGAAGCGCAGCAAGGCCTCTTCAGCATCGAAAACCGTGACCAGAACACCCCGCAGAAGAAGACCGTGCGCGTGGTGACCTACGTGACGTACCAGCTGAAATAGCACAGGGCGTATTGCCGCGGGGTAGGCTGGCGGCCTATGTGCCTGTGCGGGCCACAGCCCGCCTGCATAGATATTTCCTGCAGAGCCGTTTCAGGTAATCGATGTCGTTCTCGCTGTAGATGCTGGCGGGGATGTGGCCGAGTTCGCCGTCCTTGATGTAGCCTACGAGGGTGTCTCTTTTCACGCCCAGATGCTTTGTGCTGTCGTCTTCAAAGATGGCCTTGATGATGCCGTCCGTATGTTCTGCCATCAGGGGGGCGGATCGTTGCTTCATTACGCCAAGGATAACGAGGAAGGGCTTGTAGGTGACGGAGAGGGTATGGGTTTCCCCTACGGCGAACCTGTGGCTGCTGCCGTCGCCGTGCAGGATTTTCTCCCGAAAGTGGAGGGAGGCGACGTTGCTGTCCCTGGGCAGCAGCAGTTCGTAGAAGAAAGCTGCGGCCAGGCTGCTGTCTTCCTTGAGGGGCGGGAGGAAGAATGGCGACAGCCTCGCCGCGATGCAGTCTATAAAGGCGGCGATGGCGTGTGCGTGGGTGGTGTCGGGGCTGTGGGCGGCGGTGTAGGCGGTGTTCAGCAGTTGCAGGGAGATGGCAAAGAGGCGCACGGCGTCTTTGTGCTTCCGCAGCAGCGAGGCCTTGTGGGTGGTGCAGTAGGTGCCGAGGGCCAGGGCGTTGATGTCCACCAGTTGCTCTTTCTGCTTTAGGAATATGCTGAGTTTTTGCAGGTTGTGGTAGTGGTTGCTGGTGGGTGGCAGTTCGTTTTTTATGCATGTCCAGTTGCACATGGCTTTTTCCCACAGGTCGGTGTCCGAGTATTGGCTCTTGTCCAGGAAGCCGCTCTCTGCCAGCGGGGCTGCCAGTTCCGTTATGCGTCGGTGATATGCCTTGTCGGTCAGCCTCTGGCCATTGAGGCCGCCTATATACCGTGCGTGTTCCGCCCGGGCCTGTGTGCAGAGGTCTGGATGCGTCTCTTCTTCGACGAGCTCGTGTCCGAAGTGCGCGAGGGCGGCGGGGGAGTATTGCCTGTCTTTCAGTTTTGCCATGTCGCCCAGGGTCTTTTTCAGCGACGACAGTGCCGCGGCCACCGGTTCCAGTGCCTTGTAGTTGTCGGGTACGGACAGTGCTCCGCTGCTGCTCCATTCTTCGTAGTCTATGTCCACGAAGGCCTGGTTGTCCTGTGGTGCCCTCGTCAGTGCGTCGCACAGATAGGCCAGGTCGTCGTTCAGCAGCAATATGCGGCGTGCGAGGCTTTCTGTCCAGTGCTGTTCTGTGCGTGGAAGGAAGCTGCGCAGTTCCTCCACCCCTCGTTTCAGCATTGCCAGCCTCATCAGATATTCGTTGTCGTGAATATGGGTCATGCCTCGGTGATTGCAACAATGTGTTTTGCTATGTTTCTCCACTCGCTCTTTTCGTAGGTGGCCATCGACAGCCTGGGTACGTGCAGTGTGCAGCCTGTGGCGTTGTAGGGTTTTTCGCCCACTGTGGGCGGCGTGGTGGCCAGCAGGGTGATGTCTTCACAAAGGTAGGGGTAGATGTCGAGGTGCCGCAGCGTGGGCGGCAGCGTCAGGGGGTGCCGCCAGCGGCTGTCGGTGCAGTCTATGAATACGCTCCTGTCCTTGTTGTATATGCAGCCGTCGCTGGCGGAATAGCGGGGGTTGTGGGCCGAGATGAAGATGTCTTCCAGCCGGCAGTGGGCAAATGTGGCGTGGCTTATTTCCTTCATCGTGGAGGGCAGGAAGACGTTGCGTACCGTGTTGCTCATTTCGCCGTCCACGTAGAACGCTGTGTCGGCGATGCGTTCTACGCCCTCGGGCACAATCAGGTCGCTGCCCCTTAGCGGCGGGCAGAAGAGCAGGGTGGTCATCCTCTTGTCGTATAGCACGCCGTGCTGCGTGGCGAAGTGTTCGTTCTCTTCATGGTCTCTGATGGCGCATGCTTCTATCTCGGCCATCTCTTCGTCGCCGCTTATCGGTTTCGCGCTCGTTATTTTCCTCCTGATGGCGATGCGCTCGCAGCCGTATAGGTCGGCGAATGCCATGCTGTCGATGTAGGCTAGGCTTTGGGGCAGGATCAGCTGTTGCAGCCAGGAACAGTTCCGCAGGGCGCCGGCGGGTATCCGCTTCACGCCTTCGGGTATCGCTATCCGATAAGTGGCGTCCGTGGGAATTGTCATGGCTTCGGTCACGGCGACGAGGTCGCCCCCGTGGGTGACGAGGGCGCCGTCCACGTATCGCAGCGTGGGATGGTGGGGCGAGAGCACGATGCGGCACTCCGCCGGCAGGCCGCCGTTCAATGCGAAGGCTTCGGGGCGCGTTTCTTCCAGACTGTCGGGAAGCGCGATTTCCATTAGGTTTCCGGCGTGGTCGAACGCGTGGTCCCCT
>CAMURW010000236.1 GCA_947097635.1 uncultured Bacteroidales bacterium | reverse complement strand
TCAGCCACTGGGCGTAACAAGAGTGCTCAGCAGTTGGGATCCCAGGCAGGACATAGTGAGCCTATATCTCACTACCGCTCTCACACAGAGTTCCGGTACCATAGCACCAGTGGTAGCAGTGGGAGAATTGGACTTAGGACATACCACCCCAACAACAACCCAGCAAAGCACAGGCAGCCTCGGACACCTATCTTCCACAGCCAAAAATCAACAAACAACGACCAACGGCACAAAGTCTAAGGAGATAGGAGTTGACTTCTACGTGGAATTCAATAGTTTCCAGTTACAACTGCTACAGCCCATGCTCAGTGGCGTGCTCAGCGAGCTACAGGGGGGGCTAAAAGGCAAGTTCAATGTCAGCGGCACCACCAAGAAACCAGTGGTGGACGGCATCGCTTACATCAGTGGAGGTGCTGTAAGAACAGACATGCTTAACGTGCGCTACACCTTCGACGACAGCATCAATATCAACAACAAGGCTATCACGCTGAACCAATTCGCCCTCCACGATTCACTGGGTAACGTAGCTTACCTAAACGGTGAAATAAAACACGAATACCTCCACAACCTCAAGTTAGACCTCAGCCTCAGCACAGACAACCTGCTACTGATGAATACCAGTGCCATACAGAACAGTTACTACGGCACTATAGTAGCTGCTGTAGATGGCAGAGTGAATGGTACGCTGGACGACATCAATGTTGTTGTAGACGCGCGCACGCGCCGAGGCAGTAACATCGTGATGCCATTTGACCAAAAACGCAGTGTGAAACAGGTGGACTATATTCAGTTTGTCGATCCCTACAACGATGCACTCTCCAAGCGCCACTCCCGAGAGGGAAAAACAACGTCCGCCAGCAAATACCATGTGGTAGCCAATGTTGCTGTGACCCCCGATGCAAAGTTGCGACTCCCCGTGGACTATTCACAGATGTTAGTAGACATCTACGCTACAGGAGGCGGCGATTTCGAAGTAAGCCTCTCCGACGACCGACCGCTGAACGTGCTAGGGGAGTACGAAATACAAAAAGGCACCCTGGATCTCACCATGATGTCGCTGCTTGGCAAGAAATTCTCCATAGAGGAAGGCAGCGTCATCACCTTCCCCGGCAGCATCGCCAATGCCGCTTTCGATATTAGGGCCATCTACTCACAGCGCGTGAACCTCAGCACGTTGACGGGCACAGCAACCAACAATGCTTCGCAAACCAAAGTACAAGTAGAAAATGTAATTGCCGTCACCGGCAACCTGCAAGAGCCAGCAATCAACTTCGATATTCGACTGCCAAATGCCGACCAGGGCGTGCAAGAAGAGGTATTCTCCTACATAGACCGCAGCAACGACAAAGATATTTTGAATCAAACGATGAGCCTGCTGCTACTGAGTCAGTTTTACAATGCCAACACCACAGATGCCGGAAATGGCATAAATGGTGGTAGCAACCTCGTGGCCAATAGCATAGGTAGCGTAGTCAGCAGCATGATAGACTTTGTGGACGTGAATATCGACTACAAGACCGCTACCAATCTGGTAAACGAACAGGTGGAAGTAGATATTGCAAAACAGTGGGACAAGGTATATTTCGAAGGTGCTTTCGGCTATGGGGGCATGAATCGCAATATGACAGACGTAAACATAGGCAACAACCTAATCGGAGATATGCTGCTAGGCTACAAGTTCAGCCCCACTTTCCACCTTTATGTGTTCAATAGAAGTAACACCAACGACTACACGCGCAGCGACCTGCCCTACAAACAAGGCGTAGGACTGCGTTTCACTAAGGATTTCGACCGCTTTGGCGACTTATTTCGCTCACAAAAGCAAATACAGGCAATCAACGACGGGAATCACAGCACATTACTGCAGCAAAAAAAAGCGGACAAGAATGCGGACACCACTATAATCACACCAATGCCAGGCGAGCCATGAAAGTACTAGTAATACGACTAAGTTCCATAGGCGACGTGGTGCTTGCCACTCCCATACTTAGATGCCTCGACGAACAGCTACCTAACGCAGATATATATACACTGACAAAGCCGCAGTTTGCCACTATTCTCACTGCTAACCCTCATGTGATGAAAGTCATTCCCTATTCTGAGGACAGCGCCTGCCTCGCCGCACTAAGGAAGGAAGAGTTCGACTTTATTGTAGACCTCCAGCACAACCACCGCAGTAAAAAAGTTGTGCGACAGCTGGGAGTGAAACATAGCACCTATCCTAAAGAGGACTGGAATCGTATCCTCTACGTCCTCACGAAAAAAAATTTCTGCACCGGCCGTAGCGTAGTGCAACGATACTTCGAAGCCGTGAAGCCACTTGGCGTTAAGAACGACAACAAAGGACTGGAATACTATTACGACAGTACAGAAATAGAGACTGAAAGTCAAAATCCGAAGACCGAAGTCTCCTCGTTCATCGCCTCTATCCTCAATGGATGGCACTCGGCACCCTCGTCATCCATCACCCATCACCCATCGCCAACCTACGCCATCCTAGTTTGCGGAGCCCAGCACTACACCAAACAAATCCCTATGCAACAAATGCTGGAACTCTGCCGTCTCATTCAAGGCACCATAGTCTTGATAGGCGGCAAACAGGAAAGTCTGCGATGGCAAGAATATCTTAGCCGTCACCCTTGCGAACTGATGCCACGGAATGTGCAAAACTACTGTGGTAAAACCACACTCTCACAATCCACGTTCCTCATCCAGCACTCCTCTGCAGTAATCACTCCCGACACAGGGATGATGCACATCGCCGCAGCCTGCCACAAACCCATCCTGGCCGTGTGGGGCAACACTACGCCTCAGATGGGCTTTTTCCCATACCTCACCACACACACCAACTATCAAGTGGAAGGACTACACTGTCGCCCCTGCAGCCGATTCGGGAAAAAAAGATGTCCCCTGGGGCATTTTCGCTGCATGACGCGCCAAGATTGGCATAGCATAGCAGCACAAGTCAACACATACCTCGCCACCTCCAAACACCCACCCCTCAACAAGTAATTGTCATTCATCACCCCAAGGCGAAGAACCTATTTTCGTCACCGCACAGCACAAGAACCGCCAACATGAAATTGCTTATATTATTACTGCTTGCACTATCCTGGACATCGTGTGCCCAACCGAAAGCCAATGGCAGCCAATACGCCGACTCTCTTCAGATATCCTCTGCCTCCTGGCAAGTGGACAGCCTCGATGGGATGGTGCTGAAAACTGTTCGATTTGGAAAACA
>CAMURW010000235.1 GCA_947097635.1 uncultured Bacteroidales bacterium | reverse complement strand
CCCTGCAGTTCAGCCCATACTGCCATAGAACGCACAGAAGCCGTATTCATTAATCATACATTCCATGAAACTGAGAAAGGTTGTTTCGCCTACGTGGGTGGCAGCCGCGATGCTCCTTGTTGGGGCCTGCAAGCCCGAAGACAAGCCCGCCATCCCTCCCAACATCACCCCTGGCGACTCCATAATGGGCCCCGACGGAAAGATAAAAGAGCATGGTCCTGCCCACGACACTGTGTTTGAGGTGGGGGGCATCCGCTTCTACATGAAGTACATCCCGGGCGGCAGCTATAATATGGGGGCCTCCAGTCTTCACAATTCCGCACACTACGACGCCGATGCCGACAACAGCGTGGAATCGCCCGTTCACGAGGTGCGTTTGGAGGGTTTCCTTATGGCGGAAACCGAGGTGAACGAGGCGTTGTACTTTGCCGTCACCAACAGCAACCCCTCCACTGGCGGTGATCTATTGCTGCCCGTTCGTTACGTCAGCCACACGGCCGCCAACGAATTCGTGGGGCTGCTGAGCAAGGCAACCGGGTATCGTTTTCGGTTGCCTACCGAGGCAGAATGGGAATATGCGGCACGTGGAGCCGGCGCCGACAGTGGCGACTTCTCGTTCAGCGGCAGCAACGACCCCACTGCCGTTGCGTGGTTTGAAGAAAATTCACCGCAGACGCCGCACTATCCCGGCCGGAAGAGAGCCAATACCCTGGGTATCTACGACCTCACCGGCAATGTGGCGGAATGGTGCAGCGACTGGTACGGCGAATATACCGGCGACAGCCAGACGAACCCCACAGGAGCGCCCTTACCACCAACGCCCAACCGCCAAAAACGCGTGGTGAGGGGGGGCAGCTATCTTAGCGCCCGCTACTACCTTCGCAACACCTGGCGCGACTCAAAATATGGCTCCTACGAAGGCAACGACGTAGGAATACGGTTGGTAATGTCTGCAAAATAAGCCTATGCCCCCTGGTGAGCAACAGGCGCGCCGCAGCCACTGTCAATAACGTTTTCTTCCTACTCTATCTCTATGTAACGGGATAACTGTTTCTTTGTATCGGGCAAAGGTGCAAGCCCGTCATGACGTCGGTTTCATCTTCCTTCCTTTTCCAGCGTCAGTATGATTTCCTCGAAGAGTTCGGCGTTAAGTTTCTTGGCCAGAATGTGCTTGTCGCGGTCCAGGAGATATATTTGCGGAGTTGTTTCCACATCATATACCTCGTGCCAGTCCACGTTGGCCTCGCCGCCGTCGAGGTTCAGCCAGCGAGGGTCGTTGAAGCTGTGGACTTTGATGAAGTCGAGCCACTTGGCGCGGGTCGCCTCGTCTGGTTCGCTAAGGATGGTGAAGGCGCGGATGTCGAAGGTGTCCTTATACGCCATGAATTTCTTGTAGAGGTCCGGTATCATTACCTTGCAGTGGCCGCAGGTGGGGCTCCAGAACAGCAGCAAGGTATATTTGGCCTGCTGCTGGTGCAGGCTGTGGAAGGCACCGTCGTGGTCTTTCAGCACCAGCTCGGGGGTATCTTTGCCTATCAGCAGTTTCTCCCACTTGCTGGCACGCTCCATGTTCTCGTCGATGGTGGACGGCGAGGCCCATGTGGCACGTCCCGTGCCATAGTAGGTCTTTATCATGTGCACGTAGATGGCATCGTAGCTCATAATGTTGCTCTGCAGGTACTTTTCCGAGATGGTGTGTACCAGATACCTGAAGTTTTCGGGCGAGGCCTCTGCCTTGTCCAGCATGCGGTCCAGGCGCTCTATGATGAAGTCGGGTGTGGCGTTTTTCATATATTTGTCCAGCCAGTTCGTCAGGCGGTGGTGAAAGATGCTTTCCGGAGTGCGGATGAGGGCATCGTCGTCCAGCGGGGTGTTGTCGAAATAGTGGTCCAGGAACCATGTGTAGCGCTCCAGCTGCGTCAGCTCGCGTCCCGTGCTGTCTTGCGAGGGCGTCGAGGGCTCGCGTCCTGCCTGCAGCATCTTTGCCAGCAGGCTGGTGGGGTTGTCCTTTATCAGCTGCTGTTGCACGCTGTCGAACTCCCTCATCGTTTTGTCGCGGAAGAGGCGGAAGGTGCTGTCGGGCATGCTGGCGCTGGCATCCTCTATCACCTGATAGTAATGACGGTTCAGCCGATTGTACTGGTAGAAAAGGTCGTTTTGCCTGCTGCCTTTCACCTTCATGCTCTGCGTCCACTGCCTCTCCTCGGTGACGAAGGTGAAGTCGGGCTTTTCATGATACACCATGAACTCTACGTAATCGCCCGCGGGGTTGGTAAAGAAATAAACACCGGGGAAAATGGGGCGTGTCTTCCGGTCGAAGACGAACTGTCCCTTCCGGTTGCGGTAGGCGGTGTCCGTGGCGTAGGTTTTGCCGGCATAGTAGTTGCCCATATACATCACGCTGTCGTGGTTGTTTTCTATCGTCAGCACAAAGTGGTAGCCCTTGTAAGGGCCGTTGCCGTCGCGCGTATTGCCACGTTCCGTAGCTGCTGCCGCAATAGTGCCGACAACCAGCAGCATTACAATAATAAATGTTTTTCTCATTAGTTTAGATAATCTATGTGTCAAGGCTCCATGATGGTGCTCGTCTCGATATGTATGATGTCATGGCAGACATAGGTAACGATGAAAAAAGTTTCAAAAAAATGCATTATAACAACGCGGAAAACAGAAAAAAAGTACAGATTACAAAAATCTTTCTTCTATATTTTGAAAATTTAGTATCTTTGCAAGCCAGAAGGTGATGCGGCATCATCTTTCGTTGATGTTCTTAAACACTCAAATAGAGTACTATATGAAAAAAAACATACTTATTTCGGCTGTGCTGGCGCTGGCCTGCGCACTGCCACTGGGAGCGAAGGCACAACAGATGGAGAGCGACTTGGACCACGCCGGCCTGCGCGGCGACGTGCAGATGATGCGCGAGACCACCCGCGGCACCCACGGGCAGGTAATAGGATACCCCATCACCAACTACTATAACGCCGTGGGCAACCTGCGACGCGTGGTGTATTGCGACACCACTGGCCAGGAGCTGCAGGAGGTACGCTACAAATACGACAGCCTGGGCGTGCTGATCCACACGAGCAGGTACCGCATCAACAAGAACGAGCCGATACAGGAGAACACCTATACTCGCGACCGCCGCAAACGCACACTCACGGTGGAGATGGTGGCCTTTCAGGACTCGCTGGACGACCATATCGTGTACAACTTCAACAAGGAGGGCCACGTGGAAGACATCAGCAACTACGATGCCACAGGTG
>CAMURW010000234.1 GCA_947097635.1 uncultured Bacteroidales bacterium | reverse complement strand
TTAGCATCACCACAGTACTGCTGCTGCTATACAACATTGCACTGTTCCTCCCCGACAACTGGACACATAAACACGACACAGACACGGGCCCATTGGTGCTAGTGCTGGGACTGGCGATATTGATTCTGGCGCTGGCGTATCTCGCTATCACCAACTACACCCGTGGCCTCAGCCGCTTTGCCACCAACTTCGACACTGGCGGCAAACGGGCATTGTGGATGACACGGTGGTCCTTCATCCTGTATCTCGCCGGCATTGTCCTGCAGGTTATCGTTTTCAAGGTTGTCGCCATGAATGTGGCCAGCCTTGGTCAGCTGTTGTTGGGCAATATCCTGCTGCTGGCATCCGACGTGCTGGGTGTCGTGGGATTCCTTAGCCTAGCCACCGTGGAAAACATGACCAGCGAAGGACGTAAAGGTGCCGTGAACATGGTGTGGGCGATTGTGTTGCTATTTGTGGGCAGCTGTCTCACCAGCTGGGTGCTTCAGTCGCATAGTCCCATTAGGGTCATCTGGAAGTTTTTCGGGCTTATCGTCAACATCCTCGCCGCCGTTGCCTTCTTCAAGAATTGGAAGCGCATCATCACCGACCCCGACACCGTGCTGGCAAACCACCAGGCGATGCAACAGGAGAAAATCAGTACCCCCACCCCAGCCGACGGCAAATCCGCTGAAAAGAAAGAGGCCGCCGACACCGCTGCCGGTGAGGTTGCCCCCAAATAGGCCGCAGTTGCCGTCACCCACCCCCATTACCTATCGCCCAAAACACAAATTGTCCTTTTCCCGTTTCATAGCACGCCGATTCCTGCTACGAGGCCACAGCAGCTTCGCACAGCAGCTCGTCACTATTGCCACCTGGAGCATAACCCTCGCAGTAATGGTGATGACAATGGCGGTAAGCATACTCAGAGGGTTTCAGCATAGCATAGAACAGAAAATAGTGGGCTTCGGCAGCCACATCGTGGTAAAAAGTCAGGAAGTGGGTCACTACTACGAGGAATTGCCCATCGACGACACGCGACGCGACCGCCAGCTGATACAGCAAACGCCAGGAGTACGCCACATACAAGCACTGTCACAGAAAGGCGGCATGGTGAAAACCGACGACCAAATTCAGGGCATCGTGGCTAAAGGCATCGGCGCCGATTACGACACATCTTTCCTCCACCAGTGCCTGACAGCAGGAAAGATACCCATCTATCGTGCGGACACCTCACTGCCGCTAAGCACCGAAATTATGCTGAGCCAAGCACTGGCGGAACGCCTGCGGCTGCAGATAGGCGACAAGGTGCGCACCTATTTCTGGAGTGGCGACAACTACAGGGCGCGTGCCTTTACGCTGGCGGGACTCTTCTGCACCGATATGCCCGAACTGGACGACCATGTTATGGTGTGCGACCTCAGACAGATACAGAAACTAAACGGCTGGACGCCGCAGCAGGTTGCCGGATGGGAAGTACTGTTGGACGACTTTGACCGACTGGAGGAAGTGGCGGATGTTATCTACCAGAAAGTGGACTACGATCTCACACTCTCCACCATAGTGGAAAACAACCCTGCCCTGTTTGCTTGGCTGGACCTACTGAACTCCAATATCGTGCTGATATTGTCGGTGATGGCCGTGGTATGCGCCGTAGCCATCATCAGCACGCTGCTTATCATGATTTTCGAGAAAACGCAGATGGTGGGCATACTGAAGACCCTGGGAGCCACCGGCATCGACATACAGAAAATCTTCATCCGCAAAGCTTTTCGAATATCGCTGCGCGGCATCGTTATAGGATGCGGGGGGGCGTTGCTGCTTAGCATAGCGCAGAGCCGATGGCATATCATGAAACTGGACAGCGCCAGCTACTCCATCAGTTACGTTCCCGTGGAGATTTCCCCCGTCATCTACCTCACCATTATAGGGGGTACACTGCTGGTATGCCTGTTGGCAATGCTGCTGCCTGTCGCCTACATCAACAAAATAGAACCCGCCAAAAGTATTCGCTTCGAATAATTTGAACAAGCAGAATCAAAACCTCCCCTGCCCATTATGAAAACACGACTTAAATGGATATTACTCGGCGCTACGCTGCTGCTGGCGCTGATCGCCCTGTGGTCCATCAACAACATGGCACATCAGATTCGTGCCACGGAGCAGGAGAAGGTGAAAATCTGGGCGGGTGCCATAGCTCAAAAAGCCGAGCTGGTGAGGCATTACGATGAGTTTTTCAAGCAGGTGCAGATAGACGAACGCCGCAAGATAGGCCTCTACACAAGCATCCTGGAGTCCTTCAACGACGGCAACATGGGATCCGATGTCAGGTTCAGCCTCGCCTACGTCAACTACATCGTCGACAGCAGCAAAACCCCAATCATCATTACGGACCGCGACAGCATCATCACCGTACCTTCGGAATTAGCAGGCAAGAAACTGCAAGATGGCCTGCGGGAAGAATTTTCCCACAACACCCCTTTCCAATACAGCCTGTGGGGGATGCCCATGACGCTGTACTACAAGGAGACAGAGATATACTCCGACCTTCGCGACTTTCTTGTCGCCTTCAACCGCAATTACCTCAACGAAATTACTAACAATGCAGTCAGCGTGCCGGTTCTCATCGTGGACAGCACTGGCACCAAGGTGCTGGAAAGCGGCAACGTCAACCCCAAAGAATATGCCACCGCCGACAAGCTGAACAACAAGCTGCAAAAGATGGCACGTCAAAACGCCCCCATACGTATCTCGCTCTACGACGACCGTCCTGCCTTCGTGTACTACGAGGATACGCCACTGCTTAAGATGATGCGAATGCTGCCGGTGCTCTACCTCTTCATCGCACTGGTACTGCTGCTCATCAGCTACAACTTGTTCCGCACGGCGCAAAGCGATGAGCAAAACCGCATCTGGGTAGGACTGGCGAAAGAGACGGCACACCAGCTGGGAACGCCCATTTCCAGCCTTATGGCGTGGAGAGAAATCATGACAGGAAAAATGTTGGACACGACCACCTCGCTGGAAGTAAAAAAAGATTTGGACCGCCTGGACACCATAACACGGCGTTTCAGCAAGATAGGCAGCGTGCCCGAGCTGCAACCCGAAGATGTCGGCGCGGCAGTGAAAGGAGTCGTGGCATATCTGCAGCCGCGCATCAGCCGCAAGGTGTCCTTCGTGGTAAACGTACCAAGCGAGCCGGCAATCGCACCCATCAACCGCTACCTCTTCGAGTGGGTGATAGAAAATCTATGCAAGAACGCCGTGGATGCTATGGACGGACGCGGACAAATCACCATCACCGTAAGCCATGATACCCGTCACGTCGAC
>CAMURW010000233.1 GCA_947097635.1 uncultured Bacteroidales bacterium | reverse complement strand
TTGCGCTGCCGCTGCGGGGCTCTGTGCCGCCTCCCAGCTCGTCCATCAGGAACAGGGTACGCCCGTCTGCTACCTGCAGCAACTGTTTCATGTTCTGCAGATGGCTGCTGTAGGTGGAGAGGTCGTTTTCAATGCTTTGCTGGTCGCCTATGTCGATAAAGATGCCGCCGAAAATACCGAACTCGCTGACTTCCCGGCAGGGCACCAGCATTCCCGCCTGGAGCATGTATTGTATGAGCCCGACTGCCTTGAGACACACGGACTTTCCGCCAGCGTTGGGGCCGCTGATGATTAAGATGTAGTGTTCTGCATCCAGTTCCATGGCGAAAGACACCACATCGGCGCCTTTGGCCATATAAAGCAGCGGATGTCGCGCATCCAGCCAGTTCAGTTGGGGAACTGGTTCCACGATGGGCATACTGGCATGCAGGGTGAGTGCCAGCCTTGCCTTGGCACGGATGAAATCGACGCGGGCCAGAAACCAGTAAGCGTTTTCGAGGGACGGCAGCACAGGGCGCAGGGCATCGCTAAAACGTGCCAGTATCTTCTGTATTTCGTGTCGTTCGGCGAACTCCAGTTCGCGGAGGTCGTTGTTCAGCTCCACCACCTCGACAGGTTCCAGAAAGGCGGTCTGGCGTGTGGCACTTTCGTCCTGAATGATGCCTTTCATCTTACGGCGATGAGTGTCGAGGATAGGGATGACAAGGCGTCCGTTGCGGATGGTGGCTTCGGCGTTTTCGGGAGTCCATCCTTCGTGTTTGGCACGACTGAGGCTACGATTTACCTGGTCGTCCACTTCGTTGCGCTTGCGCTGCATCTGGTGGCGTATGTCCAGCAGTTCGTCGCTGGCGTTATCGTAAAGCTCACCCTTGTCGTCCATCAACTTGTTTAGGACACGTAATATATTGTTATCCAGCTCCACATGCGCCGCCATCAGCCTCAACTGCGGATACCTGGCAGCACCGTCCTCTTTCTCGTCTTTCGAGAAAAAGCGCAGGCAGTTCGTCAGCGTGCGCAAGCTACATTTCAGGTCGAACATCGCTGGCATGGTGATTACCGTGCCCGCCACTCTGAGGCGTTGCAGTTCGGCAGTGAGGTCGAAGAAATCCTGACTGGGGAATCCTGTTTCTAACATCAGCAGTTGCCGCATCTCCTCCGTTTGCTGCAACTCGCGTACCACGCGCTGGTAGTTGTCCGAGAATGTCATCTCCTTTGCCATCCGTACCGCCAGTTCGTTGCTGCATCCCGCCGCCACCAGCTCGCGTATCTTGTCGAAACCTAGTTTTTCTTCTAATTCCATGGAAACTATCGGGTCTTATTGCTTGACATGAATGGTAAATGCAACTAAAATTTGCATCTGAATAATACACTAACTAATGCATAGATTCTAACAGACGTAATAACGAAATCCTCGCCTCTTTACCGCCCCGCTATCGGCCTGTCGGCATCGAGCCAGAAAGGCCATTGCTGGCGGAAGCGGTGCAGGCTGGCTTTATCTATCCGCGCCATCTGCACCTCTGCTGCCGACGGTTGTGCCTCTACCAGCGGCTGTCCTTTGAAATCGTACACTGCGCTGTTGCCGCTATATGGGATACCCGTGCCGTCCGTGCCCACCCTGTTTACTCCCAGCACGTAGCACTGGTTTTCTATGGCGCGTGCCTGCAGCAGCGTGTTCCAGGCTGTATGGCGGCTGGCAGGCCAGTTGGCACAGAGCAGCAGCAAGTCGTAGTCCAGCCGAGGAGTCAGTTTGTCGGGGGATAGTGCTTTATCCTGCGTGGCACTGTCGAGGTTGCTGTTGCGCAGCCACAGGGGGAAGCGCAGGTCGTAACATACCGCCGGCTTGATACGCCACCCTCTCCATTCGAAGGTGACGCGCCGCGAGCCTGCCGCCAGCAGCATGGCCTCGCTACTCATAGGGAAGGTATGGGCTTTGTCGTAGTAGCCATAGCTGCCGTTCGGTGCCACCCAATGCAGGCGGTTATAGACCTTGCCGCCCTGCCGCACAGTCCAGGTGCCGACGAACAGGGCGTTGTAACGTCGTGCCATGTGCTGCGCAAAGGCAAACGTCGGGCCCTGTGACGTTTCCGCCATGCTGGCCATGCTGTCGCCGAAGCCCGTGTTGAATGTTTCGGGCACTACCAGTATGTCGAGGGCGTTCCGGAAGCCTATAGCATCCCCGAACGCCTGCTCCACGGCATCATAGTTTGCCTGCGGGTCCTCCCATGCGATATCTTGTTGGAAAAATGCCACCGTCAGCATGATATACCTAACTATATTATTACTTTCTTTAGAACTTTCACTTGCAGTTGCACACATAATCCCAACGTTTGCGAGGGCTGGGCAGGAGTGTCTCAATGGCTTCCTGGTCGTCGTAGGACAGAGGGCAGGCACGCATGTCCAGGGTCTTCAGGCTGTAATTCAAAGCCACGAAAGTGGGAGGCAGCGAAATCACTCCCGTCATCCACAGTATCAGTTCCTCCAGTTCTGCGAGGCCGCCCATGGCATCTGGAAGTTCCAGGATGGGGTTGCGGCTGAGGTTCAGCACACGCAGCCGGGCCAGTTGTCCTATCTGTGGCGGCACATGGCGGATGCGGTTGCGCTGCAGGTTCAGTACTTCCAGGTTCACCAGCTCGCCTATCTCCGGCGGCAGCGTGTCTATGAAATTCTTGGAGAGGTCCAGCACGCGGAGGTTGGTACACCGGAACACGATGGGAGGTATGCGTTTCAGTCTCTTGTAACGGATTTCCAGCTGATACACCTGTGCCGCGTCCTTAATCTCGGAGAGGCGGGTATACACTTTGTCGGGCTGAGCCATGCCTGCCGCCCAGGCGAGGCAGAGCATCAATGAAAGAACAGCCTTCTTCATAGCATCAATGCATTTTCTTTGTCTTTTACGAGCTGTGCCGCCAGTGCCTCCTCACTTTCGAAGCGCACTATGTCGCGCAGACGTTTCACGAAGTCCACCTTCAGCGTTGTGTCATACAGGGCCTCGTGGCAGTCGAACAGGTTGATTTCGAATGTGGAAGATGCCAGCCCGAAAGTAGGACGAGGTCCCAGATTGGCCATACCGCACCACTGCCTCCCTCCATTGGACGCACGGACGGCGTACACGCCTTCGGAAGGCAGCGCTTTCAGCGCATCGTCTATGACCACGTTGGCCGTGGGGAAGCCCAACTTACGGCCCTCCCGATGGCCGCCTATCACTTTTCCCGTGAGGGTGTAGGGATAGCCCAGGAAGTGGTTCGCCTTCTCGATGTCGCCCCGACTTAGCATGCGTCGGATGGCCGATGAACTCACCTTTTCCCCATCGATGGTAAAGG
>CAMURW010000232.1 GCA_947097635.1 uncultured Bacteroidales bacterium | reverse complement strand
ACCTGCGGCCTCATCGCCGTGCCATACCGTCAGAACTTCGAAGGCCTGGCAACAGGCGACTTCGCCATCAACTGCTGGAATGCCATTTCAAGCACATACATGATGTGGGGCTACGAGCAGACGGCCTATCCATATATCGAGAATGTGCCTTCCTTCAGCAACATGGTGCGTCTCTACCACAACACCGCCGTCGTGTTGCCCGCGACCGCAGCCGCCGTCAACCAGTTGCAGGTACGCTTCCTGTACAAGGGAGTCAACGGCAACCACATGATTGTGGGTGTCACCAGCACCCCCGCCACCCTGGACAGCATCCTGTGGGCCGATACCCTGGACATCCCCGCAGGCGAAGAAGCCCAGTACTACACCGTACGTTTCGACGCATCGAACGTGACCAGCGGCAACATCTTCTTCAAGGGCATCAGTATGAACGACTATGAGTTCATAGACAACATCATCGTGGACAGCGTCAGCAGCTGCTACGAGGTAGAGGGCATCACCTTGACATCCTCCACCTCCACCAGCGCCGACATTGCCTGGAACAGCACCGGAGCCGGCAGCTATATCGTGGAATACGGCACCGCCGGATTCTCGCTGGGCACGGGTACGCGCGTGACCGTGACAACAAACAGCTGCACATTCTCTGGCCTCGCCACCGCGGTGTCCTACGATGTTTACGTCTACGGCGTATGCACGGGCAACGATACCAGCTATGCCAGCAACCGATTCACCTTCACCACAGAATGCGTAGCACTGACAACGCTTCCCTATGTGGAAAATTTCGACAACGTGGCCAACCTTACCACCACCACCTCCTACACCGACGCGCTGCCCGCCTGCTGGACTTCCGAGCTGCTGAGCACAGGCGCCAGTGGCAGCTACCGCCCCCAAATCTATCGCAACGACACCTGGAGCACATACTCCAGCAGCGGCGACTACAGCCTATTGCTCTACTACAACGGTATTGCCGTGCTGCCCGAAATGGGCATGGGTCTGGATACGCTAACCATCTCTTTCAATGCAAAGAGAGGCTACGAAGACTACCAGATTGCCATCGGCGTGGTGGACAGCAGCACTCCAGGCTGCGTAGCATCCTTTGTGGGGCTCGACACCATCACTGTTCCGGGCTACGACAATTACTACGACGACCGCTGGACTGTCACTACGTTCCTCAACGGCTACACTGGCAACAGTCGCTACATCGCTATTCAGAGCCTCGGCTCTTCCAGCATTTACATCGACGACGTCGTCGTTGATTACCTGCCCGTTTGCTGGCATGCCACCGACCTCGCCTACACCGCCGTCGCCACCTCTGCCAGCGTGGATTGGACCGACGTGCTGCCTGCCTCCTCCTACATTGTCGAATACGACACTGCAGGCTTCACAGAGGGCACGGGCACCATCCAGGCCGTCTCCACGCATCCATTCAACATCAGCGGCCTTACTGCTCTTAGTGCCTACGATGTCTACGTGACCACGCTCTGCGCCAACGGCGACACAATGGAAAGCCAAATGATCACCATCCACACAGACCTGTGCGACGATGTCACCTATGCAACCACGGCCGACAGCGTGAATGCCGGTGCCACGGAAAACTGGCTCAGTTGCTACTACGGCTATAGCGGCAACCAAACCATCATTACCGCGGCAGAGATGGCAGCCAACGGTATTGCGGCAGGCGTACCCCTGGGATACCTCGGTATTGAAGTGGCGGAAGCCAGCGATGCGGTAGGAATGTACGACAGCACCTACATCTACATTGCCAACACCACCCGCACCGGTTTCGCTTCCAACAGCGACTTCGACACCGTGGACGGCACCTACACCCATGTTTGGCACGGCCGTATGCCGTTCGACCAGACCGGTTGGGCATACATCGCACTGGACACCGCCTTCGTGTGGGATGGCACTAGCAATGTAATCATCGCCGTGGAACGTTTCATGGACGACTGGGAAAACTCCAATGCTTATGTGGCCTACAGCCAGAACGATGCCGACACCATCAACCGCACCATCTTCTACTATAACGACGGTGGCCCTGTGAACTTCACCAATCCTACCGCTCCCTCCTATGGCTCCGATGTGGATACCTGGCGTGCCAACCTGCGCCTGGCCATCTGCGGCGGCATGTGCCCCATACCCACCGTGAGCATGACAAGCCACGACTACGAAAGCGCTACTTTCACCTGGAGCGGCAGCGCCACCAGTTACGAAGTGGCAGTGAAGGCAATGGCAGTTGCCGAATGGCCCGCAGCCGTCACCGTGAATACCAATACCTACGCCGCTGCCGGCCTTGCGCCTTCCACCAACTACATGGCGCGCGTGCGCGCCATCTGCGACGAGAACTCCACAAGCGACTGGGGCACTTTGGCATTCACCACCGACAGCCTGCCTTGCATGGCTCCCACCGGCTTGCATGCCACACAGAGGCTGGGCGATGCCGAGCTGACTTGGACACCAGGCACCACCGAGCAGAACTGGAACATCCATGTGTGGAACACCACCTTCGACAGCGTGTATGCCGTCAGCAGCAATCCTGCCACCGTGGGAGGCCTCACCCCAGGTGCCACCTACAATGCCGCCGTGGCTGCCTCCTGTGGCAACGCCGGTCTCGTGGTAAGCGACTATGGCGACACGATCTCTTTCACTACCGATATTTGCCAAGAGCCCACCAACGTCGCGGTTAGCAGCATTACCGGCAGCTCCGCTAAAGTGTCCTGGACGGCAGGCGGCAACAATACCGGCAAGTGGATTGTGGAATACGGCATGGAAGGCTATACCTCTGGCAACGGCACTCAGATAACGGCTACCGCTACCGAGACTACCGTGACGGGACTTGAACCCGAAATGACATACGATGTGTATGTGCGTGCCATGTGCGAGGATCAATATCCTAGCAACTGGAGTGCCAAAGCCTCCTTCACCACCGTCAGCGGCGAAGGCATAGACAACGCCGATGCCAGCCGTGTGAGCATCTTCCCCAACCCCGCCGACGACAACGCCACTGTAAACGTGAGCGGTGTGGAAGGCATGGTTACCATCACCGTGGTGGACATGAATGGCCGCGCCGTGAACAGCGAGACGATGGAATGCAGCGCCGACTGCGTGAAGACCTTCAACGTGGAAAGCATTGCCAGCGGTGCCTACTTTGTCCGCATCCAGGGCAACGGCATCAACGTGGTGAAGAAACTCATCGTGAAGTAACGAGTTCCTCCGAAAAAGCCGTGCCTCCGACAGCAATGCGAGGCGCAGCGTTTTTCTTCTAATCATTACCGGAAAGCCTTATGGATGGGTAAAGTCCATAGGGCTTTCTGATTATCCTCCAAATCT
>CAMURW010000231.1 GCA_947097635.1 uncultured Bacteroidales bacterium | reverse complement strand
TCGTCAAGATTATCAACGCAGACACCTCCTTCCGTCAGTAAGATATCATAATAGACAGAAGTTTCAAGTTTTGTCTACTTATGCATGGCATTTAATCCTCAAGCGTCGTTGAGAAATGACGTTGCGCAGTTCCGCTAGTCTTCCCCCCTCTAGGAACTGCGTTTTTTATGTCATTTACCGAAACGTGACGGATTCGCACAACGAGAAGGATGGCTGGTCCCGCACGCTTTAGGCATCACTTGTTGCATTTCCCCTCAACCAGTCCCTTCCATCTCCGAAATAATCAAGGTGTATTTTATTTTCGCACTCTGTTTCACAACATATAATTAAGTAACTATCCACACCCTGAGTGTCACACATTAAGAAACCAGGGAATAAAAAAAACGTCCTTAGGGTAACTCTGGACGGCATGGGAGTCGGCTTTGCATCATGAAGAAGAACAAGAATAGAGCCAAACAAATACTGCTACTGGGGCTTTGCAGCCTCTTCGCCACGGCATCCATCGCACTTGTGGTGCTACAGTTGCTACAAACGCAGCGTGCCGTCGCCATCAGCGACAACCTCTTCAGTATCAGCGTCAGCAATGCCATGGACGATGTCGTAGACCAACTAAACCGCCTAAAAGTGGAGGGCTACATCAACCAGCGCGATCGCTACAAGCTGCTGAAATACAAACGCGTGGAAGAACTCAACAAAAGAATGCAGGCACTGGTACAGGAAAACTATGCGATCTTCTACGACGACCGTAAGCTGAACTTCGGAACTGCCATGCAGGACAGCGCCTCCATTCCCAACGGCGTATATCTCGACAAGAAGGAGCGACAAGTGGTGGAACGCTACAACCAGATGCTGGCCAACCGCAACAACCTCATAGAAGGCGACAGCAATTACTACTACAACTTCGTCAATCAGCTGTCGCAATACATCTTCGACAATATCATGAACAGCAGCTCTTTCAACTATGCCCTGCTGGACTCACTCATCTATGAAAAGTTGGTGGCAGGAGGCGTGGAGGTGAGGCCCCACATGGGAGTGCTCAACGTCACTGCCGACACATTCCTATACATGAGCCCAAAAGCCCAGGAAGCCAAGTTGCGCCTCTCGCCCTACCGCTACAGCCTGCGGAGCGACGACAACCTGCGTGCCAACGACTATTTCATCATCCTGCAATTTCCACGAAGCACCGTTATGCTCCGCGAGTCCATGAACCGCTACATGATGCTGAGCATCTCCTTGATGATTATCATCTTCATCTCTTTCATCATCACCGTGCGTATGATATTCGAACAGCGCAAGATAGACAGGATGAAGAACGACTTCATCAACAACATGACCCACGAAATAAAGACACCTATCGCCACAGTAAACCTGGCCTGCGAGATGCTGTTGGACAAGAGCATCACGCTGGACTCCGGCAACAAGGATAACTATCTGGGCATCATACAAAACGAGAATCGCCGCATGCAGATGCTCGTGGAAACCATACTGCAAAGCAGCAAGATGGACAACGGCAGCTTCAACCTGAACATGGTGGAACTAGACATGAACAAAGTCATCTCCAGCGTTGTCACCAGCCTGCAGGTTCAAATCAGCGGCAAAGGAGGAACTCTGGAGCTGTACCTGGATGCCGCCCCCGGCACGCTGTATGGCGACAATCTGCACCTTACAAATATGGTGTACAACCTTGTGGACAACGCACTGAAATACTCTCCCACGCGGCCCACCATTGTCATCAGCACTGCACTGGAAGACAACTTTCTGTTGATAAAGTTGAAGGACAACGGCATAGGCATCAGCAAAGAAAGCCTGAAACACATCTTCGAGAAGTTCTACCGAGTCAGCACTGGCAATGTCCACGATGTCAAAGGCTTCGGCATAGGCCTTAACTACGTAAAACAGGTCGTGGAACTTCACTCTGGCACCATCTCCGTAGACAGCCAGTTGGGACAAGGCACCACCTTCACCATCCGACTGCCCAGGTGACACAGAGGCGCGATGCACCACCATAGTACCACCCTAAGCAGCATCGCCGCCCGATCCCGAGGTGGTGCAAGGATGCTGTAATGACCGTGCAACTAACTGGCCGGTGCAAGTGGCCATCGAGGTACGGCGAACACGCAACGACACCGCCGTCCCATGCTGCCCCGCATTTTTTCTGCACAAAAAAGAAGATTATTTCCTGCAATTTGCAGAAAAATGCTATCTTTGCATTAGAATTTTACTTAGTGTCAAGCATATAACGTGCTGAATGATGGATGCTAAGGTTTTTTATGAATAAACGATGAGTGCAAATTTAGATAGGATAATAGTAATAGGCGACCGGGTGTTGATACAGCCCTCGCTGGGGTCCGAAAAAACCAGGACCGGCCTATATCTGCCCAGCGGCTATCAGGACAAGGAGGATTTGCTAACAGGCTTCATCCTGAAATGCGGCCCCGGATATGCGTTGCCAAACGCCGAAGAAGCCGAAGCGTGGAACCCCAAGCACGACGAGGTGAAATACCTGCCGCTGCAGGTGAAAACCGGAGATCTGGCCATCTTCATGCGCAAGAACGGCGTGGAGGTGAAATACGAAGGCGAAAAATATTTTATCGTGCCGCAAAACGCCATACTGCTGGTGGAGAGGTACGAGGAATGACCGTCCCCGCCCCATTCCATGTGCATAAACACCTTTCAATAACACGAAAACAGACACAAGTTTAAAGCTAGAACAATGACTGCTACCGAAATAAGATCAGCTTTTCTGAAGTTTTTTGAATCCAAGGGCCACCACATCGTCCCCTCTGCACCTATGGTAGTGAAAAACGACCCCACACTGATGTTCACAAACGCAGGAATGAACCAGTTTAAGGACATCTTCCTAGGCAACGGTACAGCACCCTACAGCCGTGCCGCAGATGCACAGAAGTGCCTGAGAGTGAGCGGAAAACATAACGACCTGGAAGAAGTGGGACACGATACCTACCATCACACCATGTTCGAGATGCTGGGCAACTGGAGCTTCGGCGACTACTTCAAGAAAGACGCCATTGCTTTTGCATGGGAGTTTCTCACCGAAGTGCTGAAGATAGACAAGAACAACCTGTACGTCACTGTGTTTGGTGGCGACGAGAAAGAGAACCTCGCACGGGACGAAGAAGCCCGCTGCTACTGGAAAGAACATATCGCCGAAGACCGCATCATGCTGGGCAACAAGCGCGACAACTTCTGGGAGATGGGCGCACAAGGCCCGTGCGGCCCATGCAGCGAGATACACGTAGACCTGCGCGATGAGGCAGAAAAAAACAAAGTGCCAGGACGCGACCTCGTGAACCACGACGACCCCCTGGT
>CAMURW010000230.1 GCA_947097635.1 uncultured Bacteroidales bacterium | reverse complement strand
TTCTATGGGCTGAATTTTCGGTTACCTAGGAGTATATATAAGCGGAACGGGCTGCCCATGGGCAGCCCGTTCCGCTTATATGATATTATTTCTTTAGGAATCGCATGGTTTGCCAGCTGTCCTTCACCTTGCCGCCGCCCACCACCTTGGGCTCTTGCAGTTTGCCTTGCAAACTACTCTCGTAGCCTATCAGCTTGTTGAGGTTGTTGTAGAGGTCGCCGTAGTCTATGTCGCCTTTGGTGCGTTTCAGTTCCTTGCAGAGATAGTAGGTGAGGAATCCGTGCTTCTGCTTGTCGTAGCTGTACACGCTTTCGTTATAGTCGGCAGCGTTGAAGATGACGATGTCGTTGCGCAGACGCAGTCCGCGTGGTTTCTTCTCGGTGTGCTTGAGGCGCAGCAGTACTTCCCCGTCGCGTTGATAGCCGTTGAAGCCCGCATCGAAGATGAATGTGACGTTGTTGGCTATGACCCTGTTGAACCAGCGGCATAGCGTGTCTACGGGCAAGCATTCGTCCAGGAATTTCTTGGTGTCGCGGTTGTTGAGTACGCTGGTAACGTCGATGTTGGCCTTGCCGCGAAAGGCGCGTACTTTGCTGAGGTTCATGCCACAGGGAATGATGTAGGGGTTATAGTCGTAGTCCGTGATGCCATTGCCGCTGTAGTATACAATGAGGTTGGCATCGCCGTTCTGTGCCACAAGAATGTCCTTGAGCCAGTTGATGCCTTTCTTCTGTATCTGCTCTATGCTGGCGTTTTTCAGCACCTTGACGTGACGTTCGGGGATGCCCAGTGTCTTGATGAAGTATTCACGCATCACCGTGGCATCGCGCCAGGCGTAGGGGCAGTTGGGGAAAGGTGCCTCATAGTCCTCGTTGGCGATGATGACGGCGTAGGTGCTCTTGTTGCTGCCGGCCTCGTTGGCGGGGATATTGTACTCGATGAACTCGTCCTGTATGAGGATTTCGTTCATGTAGTGTATCATTTCGTCGAAAGGTGCATGGATCGTGATTTTGAGACCTCCTCGCCGGAAGGAACTCCCAGTGGCATTGTGGCAGTAGGTGATGTATTTGTATTCGTTGGTGGTCTTTTGCAGCGTGGAGATGTTCTGCAAGTAGTCGTGAACGCCGCGGGCACGCACGTAAGCCAGCTGCACGTTACTGCTGATGCCGATGCTGTCGTTGACGCTGACGCGTACATCCTCGCCGTTGAAATGCGTAGGTTGATATTGGAAGTCGCCGTATTCGCCGCGATATTCCAAGGCCTTCTTGATGGGAGTCTCGTCTGTGGATCCTGTTATCTCGATGGACACTTTCTTTCCCTGGGCGAAGAGATCATCGTTGTACTGCATGAGCAATTCTTCGGCTAACTGGCATAGTGCCATGGTGCTGTTGCTCTGCTCCACCAGGTATTGCCCGCTGCCATAATCGTCCGTGTATCCGTTGGCGTTGCGGCAGGTGTAGTTAATGGTAATTTCGTAGTTTACCTCGGGTAGGCTGTCGGCATCCTTGCTGTCCACGATGCGGGCATCTATTTCCATTTGTCCTTCATCGTAGAGTTTGCGCTCGTTGGGTAGTGCCACCAGCACCTCTTCTGCACGTTGACGCATCTGTGCCTGGCGCTTGTTGACATCTTTTTGCAGGTACTGTCGTATGATGTTCTGGTACTCCTGATTGATAGAAGCTTCCGTTTGCTGGCCCCAGGACTGATAACTTGTGAAGAACATGCCAACCATCAGCATGGTTAGCAATGTGCAATGAGTAAATATTTTACGACGCATAGGCGATGTGTTTGTCTTGTTTTTAAGCGGTGCAAAGATATGACATTTTTTTGAATTGTGAAAAAAATAATCGCAACACGTTTAGGGTGCGTCGCTGATGCCGAAGGAAAACTGTCGTTGTAGCTTGCGACGGAACAGAAATAATACGATGTAGTATACCGCTACCACTGTCAGGCTGATGAGGACGGCAAGGGGCTCGCTGCCGATGGTGTAAAGCAGCGTGATGGTGGCCGTCAATAGCAGGATGGCAGGGCATATGTATGCCCACCACACGGCGGCCAGTCCCATCCCTTCGTTGACACTGACGACGACGTGTTGGCCTGGCTGGTAGTGCTGCCAGTCGGGAGTGTCCACAACAATCTCGTTGTCGCGACTCTCAGTGAAGCCGCAGTGTGCATGTGCCTCGCAGCTGCCGCAGGCACTGAGGGTGGTGATAAGTACCCTGACGCTGCCGTCCGCGACGCAAATCACCGTGCCTGGATGTTTGGCTATCTCTGGCATTGGGGAAACGTTTTCATGTTTGTAAAGTTAGTAGTTTTTTTATGTGCAGCGAGTCGCAAAGCGTATAGTAGTACTCTTTCACCGAAAAACAATAACTTCATTTCTTGCTCTTGTGTCGTTTCACTGCCAGTGCTGCCATGCGGCGTTGTACTTCCTGAGTGGGGAAGGTGGAACAGTCCTTTACGCACTGTCCCGAAGGGTTGATTTTGTACTCGTGGCTATTGTAGATGACGCTGGCGCGTCCGTACTCGAAGTAACTGCTGGGACCGAACATGAAAGGTATCACCTCTTCGCCCTTACGGTTGATGTAGCCCCAGGCCCCCTTCACGGAGACTGGGGCCAGCCCTTCGCTGAAGAAGAAGGCATTGTCGTAGATGACGGGAATGACGATGTCGCCCTTGGTGTTGCAGAAACCGAAGCGGCCGTCTTGCTCCACCAGTGCCATGCCTTCGTAGAAAGTGTAACTGCCTGGCATCAAGGCCTTGTTGTCGTAGCGGCAGGGCAGGATTGTACGTCCTTTTGCGTTGATGATGCCCCATTTGCCGTCCCGTTGCACGGCAGCATAGCCGTCGATGAATTTGCCAGCCCTCTGCCAGCCTCCGAAGCGCTCCTTGCCTTTCTCGTTGAGGAAATATTGCATGGTGTCTCGACACACGGAGTAGAGCCCGTCGCCGTATGAGAGCACATCGTTGTAACAGAAGTCGGTGAGTCTATTACCCTCGAGGTCGAAGAGGGCAATGAGGCCGCTTTCTGCGTCGCGGACAAATACGCGCCCCTGGTAGGGGGTGGTGACTTCGGCGTATTTAATGGGGATAACTTCCTTGCCGTCGCGGTCTATCACTCCCAGGCGGTCGTATTGTTTCACTGTAGCTTTGCCTTCCTGGAAAGGGTAGGCGTATTCGTAGACTGGTGGCAGGACGAACTGTCCTGTGGTGTCGATGAATCCGAAAGTGAGGGCTTCGTCCACGGCAGTGTCTACGTATACTCCCACGGCAGCGCGCCCTTCGAAAAATGAGGAAGCTGACGGCCATTGAGGTGTCAGCACCTCGCGACCAGTGGTGTCGA
>CAMURW010000229.1 GCA_947097635.1 uncultured Bacteroidales bacterium | reverse complement strand
ATCGTGGAACACAAGACCTACCCGTGGGCCGGTCAAAGCGTGCGTAGCGCCAACAAGAAATACTATGGTCAGTTCCTCGCCAACTTCAAGCGTAGCCGCGGCGACGCGATGGGCGTGGCTGGCAATCTCAACGACGGCTGGGACTACACAGCTCCCGTGAAATGGTATTTCCCCAACGACTATGGCCTGTACAACATGGCTGGCAACGTCAGCGAATGGTGCAGCGATGTGTATCGTAAAGACAACAACCCCATTGGCGGAGAAGATATCGACCCCTTCCGAGGCAACATCTACCGCACTCCCACCTACGTGGACGAAGAGATTGCTATCAACGACACCACCGGCGGCATCATCTATAAGAACGTGGACGACGACCTGAATCGCCGCAACTACCGTCAGGCCGACAATGTCAACTACCTGGACGGCGACTATGCCAGCAACATCTACGACTATGGCACCTCCCAGGTTATAACCGACTGGAAAGGCGAGACGGGCGAAGGCGACGAAAACTTAGACGAGGAAGCCACCAGCATGGAAAACCAGGACAGTGTCACCAACATGATGTATCGTCGCGTGTCGCCGCGTCAGGCCGATGTCAGCAGCTTGATAGGCAACAAGGTGCGCGTGGTGAAAGGCGGCAGCTGGAACGACCGTGCCTACTGGATGCAGGCAGGCACACGCCGCTACTACGACCAGGACCGCAGCACTGCCTGGATAGGCTTCCGCTGTGCCATGGATCGTCTGGGCAGCCGCACCAAGTAGCAGCCCTAGGGTGGCTCTGCGGCAACGCAAAGAAGATCTGAATAAAATAGTCAAAAGAAGACTCTATCCCGAAGGATAGAGTCTTCTTTACTTCATCATAATTTTTTCACCCACATCGTCTTTTTTTAGTAATTTTGCACATTCTGTGCATACCGCAGTGCCGCTTGAAGGCGCTGTAAGTGAAAGCAATAAGACTATATGATGAATTTCGCTTGTCGCAAATTATGGCCATTGCCTCTACTGTGCCTCCTCGTGCTACCCTTGCATGTGGAGGCTCAGCGGCTCATTACCTACGAGGCTGGCCTGGGACGACGCGACAAGAATACTCCCGATGTATGGATCTTGTGCCGGGAGGTGAGGGCGGAACACGAAGGTATGGTGCTGTATGCCGACAGTGCATTGCTGGATAATAAAGCCAACAGCTTCACCGCCTACAACAATATCGAGATTATGCTCACGGACACCACGTTCATCTATGGCCGTGAACTATATTACGACGGACTGACGCGCATCGTGGACATATGGGACGACACGGTCATCTTTATCGATGGCGAAACAGTCCTCTACACCGACCACCTCACTTTCGACCGCAACGCCAATAAAGCCTACTACGACTCGTGGGGACACACCACCAACAGATCCGATACGCTGGACAGTTACATAGGTATCTACGATGCAACGGTGAAGGAAGTGTTTATCTATGACGAAGTGGTGCTGCGCGACAGCGCCAGCCGTTTGGAGACAGACACCCTCCTGTATCGCGTGAAGGACGATGCGGCCGACTTCCGAAGCTCCACATATATCTATAGCGACACCACCACCATCTACAGTGAGCGCGGCAGCTATTTCACGCAGCAACGGTATGCTTTGTCTACGAAGGCATCGTTTGTAAAGACAGGCAGCCGCAGACTCACCTGCGACACTCTCCACTACTTCGAAAATCAGGAATACGCACGTGCTATTGGCAACGTAGCGTTGTACGATTCGGTGAACGACGTGTCGTGCTACGGACGTTATGGCGAGACGAACCAGAAAGACTACTACAGCTATGTCACGGACAGTGCAGTGGTGGTGTATGTGCAACAAAAAGGAAGCGAGAATCCGTTGGAGAAGGACACGGTGTGGATGCACGCCGACACGATAAGGGTGTTCAACAACACCGACCAGAAGATAGAATATATTGAGGCACATCACGGAGTGAAAGTGTATCGGCACGATGTGCAGGCCATGTGCGACAGTGCCTACTACAACCTGCCGGACAGCGTCATGTACCTACACAACAGCCCCACCATGTGGCAGAACCTGCAGCAATGCAGCGCCGACACCATAATTATCCATACTGGCAACGATGGCGTGAGGAGGGCCGATCTCAACGGACACTGCTTCGTGGCGGAGAAAGTGGACCCGGAGAAGTTCAACCAAATCAAAGGCAATGACGCCAAGGTCTATTTCGCCGACAGCGAGCCCACCTATGCCGACATCCTGGGCAACGCGGAGATGGTGTACTACATCACCGAGGAAGTAGGTCCCCTGAAAGAACTCATGCTCATTGGCGTCAATGTGGGCGTGGGAAGCGACATGAGGCTCTACTTCAGTGAACGCCAGCCCACAAGGGTGGTTACTTATCAGCAACCCGACATGTTTACCTATCCCGTATCGCAACTGCCTGCCGACAAGGAGAAAATGGAGGGGTTTGAGTGGAAAGAAGAGTACCGCCCTCACTGCCCTGGAGAAATCTTTATCAAGAAAGAATGACATTTTGTCGCCACAGCCACAACATGGCAGACTTTTTGTATTATAAGTATATATTGCTATGAACATCTTCAGAAAGAAAAAAGATAATCAAGATATGAACGAAGAAAATAAGAATACTAATCCCGAGAACCCTCAGGATAACAGCGTTTCTGCCCCTCCCGAAGAGGAGATACTGCGCACGGCAGCCCAGGCGGCAGGAGCGGACGACAACTCTGTGGCCACTGACGAACGGGCAGCGGATGCTGACAATAAGTCCGATTCTGCCGACAATGGCAAGGACGACAGGAAGCACAATGACAACGATGCCGACATTAAGATTCAAGAAATGGGGGAAAAACTGGCAACGTTGAACGACAAATATGTGCGACTGTACAGCGAGTACGAGAACTACCGCAAACGTACCAACCAGGAGAAGGCGGATTTGCTGCTTAACGGCGGCAAGGATGTTCTGAAGGCCATTCTACCCATCGTGGACGATATGGAACGCGCGCTGAAGAATATCCCCGACGACAACATCGCCAAGGAAGGCGTACAACTGGTGTACAACAAACTGAAGACGACCCTGGCGCAGAGAGGCGTGAAAGAGATAGAAGCACAGGGACAGAGGTTCGACGAGAGCCTGCATGAGGCCGTAACGCGCATCCCGGCCCCGGAAGAGGCACTTAAAGGCACGGTGCTGGACGTAGTAGAAAAGGGTTATATGCTCAACGACAAGGTGCTGCGTTTCCCCAAAGTGGTGGTGGGCTGCTGACAACGAAGGTGGGGGCAGCAAATACAGCACAGCAATAAGTTCACATGGAAATAAGCAATGTTACCAAGTTGCAACCCCACAAAACCACGACAAC
>CAMURW010000228.1 GCA_947097635.1 uncultured Bacteroidales bacterium | reverse complement strand
CACGTCGTTGGGATGTCTGGGTTTTGCGCCTGTTTCGCTGTTCCTTCTGCTGCTCGGCGTTCTGCGTTTTTCGCTGGCGCGATGCGTCTTTGTCCCGTTGTGCCATCTCCCCCCTATATTGCGTGTAATTGCTAGGGTAGTCACGGATTTTACCTTCGCCTAGAAAGACAAAGAGGTGATCCACGATATTGTCCATGAAACTGCGGTCGTGGCTGACGATAATGAGGCATCCCTTGTAGCCCGCCAGAAAGCGTTCCAGAATTTCCAATGTGTAGATGTCCAGGTCATTGGTGGGTTCGTCGAGGATGAGGAAGTTGGGGTTGGCCATCAGTATCTTCAGCAGGTAAAGCCGGCGTCGTTCGCCTCCACTAAGGTTGCCGAAGTAGTTGTACTGTGTGGTATCGTCAAAACCGAAGTAACTAAGGAACTGATGTGCTGTCATTTTCCTTCCGCTTTCCAGTTCTATCACCTCTGCCACCTCCTTCACGATGTCCAGCACACGCATATTGCTCTTGACCCGCAGGCCGCCCTGCGTGTAGAGACCAAATCGTATGGTCTGTCCAACGACAACACGACCGTTGTCTGGTTTGATACGTTCTGTAATGATGTCCAGAAAGGTGCTTTTGCCAATGCCGTTGGGACCCACGATGCCCACTTTCTCGCCTTTGCGAAAAACATAGCTGAAGTCATCCACCATCTTCTTGTTGTCGTAGCTTTTGCTGATGTTGTAGAGTTCCAGAATCTTGCCCCCTATGCGCTCGGTTTTGACGCTGAGTTCTGGTTTTTCCCCCTCGCATCGTGTGTGAGCCTTCTCTTCCAAGTCGTAAAAAGCGTCGATTCGTGCACGTGCTTTAGTGCCACGTGCCCGTGGCATACGGCGCATCCACTCCAACTCGGTACGGTATAGGCTTTTGGCACGTGTCACCCCGGCACGCTCATTATGTTCGCGTTCCGCCTTTTTATCCAGATAATAGTGGTATGTACCCTCGTAGTGATACAGCCGAGCGTTATCCAGTTCCAGGATATCCTGACACACATTGTCTAGGAAATAGCGGTCGTGCGTCACCATCAGTATGCTGAGACGTTGCTTGGCGAGAAACCTCTCAAGCCACTCTATCATATTGAGATCTAGATGGTTGGTAGGTTCGTCAAGGAGCAGCAGATCGGCATCATCGATGAGGATGCGTGCCAGTGCCACCTTCTTCTGTTCGCCTCCGCTGAGGGTTCGCAGGTCGCGTTCCAGATCGTATACTTTCAGTCGTGAAAGCACCTCGGTGACACGTTGTTCGTAGTCCCACGTTTCCATGTTTTCGGGCTTATTGAGGTCGGAGAAGACGAAGTCGCGCACTTTCTGTCCTGACAACAGCGGCAAGGTCTGCGGCAGATAAGACATCCGGCATCCGCCACGGAGCGTGACGAATCCACCGTCCTGCAATTCTTTGCCGATGATGATGTTGAGCAGCGTGCTTTTGCCATAGCCGTTACGAGCGATAAGGGCAGTCTTCTGTCCTTCGCCGATGCCGAAGGAGATGTCTTTGAAGAGCAACTTCTCGCCGAATTGTTTGGTAAGGTTCTCTACTGTCAGGATAGCGTCCATTTGAGGTGATGGGGGATGGATGGTGTGGCTAGTAGTTGTATTTTTCTTTCCAGCGCCACTTTAGGAGTGTTCTGGTCTCTTCCTCGCGCGGGTTCTGGCCTGGTTCGTAAAACTTGGCACCTCGCAGGGTATCGGGAAGGAACTCCTGGTTCACGAAGTTGCCGGGGTAGTCGTGTGCGTACTTATAACCGTCACTGTAGCCAACTTCTTTCATCAACTTGGTGGGAGCGTTGCGCAGATAGAGTGGGACAGGCTGGTCGCCATAACGGCGGACGGCCTGTGTAGCGTAGTCCAATGCCATATAGGTGCTGTTGCTCTTGGGACTGTTGGCCAGGTAGATGGCAGTCTGCGACAACGTGATGCGGCATTCGGGGTAGCCTATCTTCGTTACTGCGTCGAAACAGGCGTTGGCGAGCAGTAGCGCATTGGGGTTTGAGTTGCTGATGTCTTCGCTGGCGAATATGAGCATGCGACGTGCGATGAAGACGGGATCTTCACCCCCCTCTATCATGCGTGCCAGCCAATAAACAGCGCCATTGGGATCGCTGCCGCGCATGCTCTTGATAAAGGCACTGATTATGTCGTAATGCATCTCTCCCTGCTTGTCATATACGGACAGATTCTGCTGGATGACGGCGTTGACCTTCGCGTTGTCGACAACAATATCCTGCAAGGTTGCGTCTGTCTGCGGCTCACGATTTACAACTAGTTCCAAGGCGTTCATCAGTTTGCGGGCATCGCCTCCGCTGATACGCATGAGGGCGTCGGTCTCTTTGAGCATCACCCTCTTGCCTATCGTGTCGTAGTAATGCACGGCACGGGCGAGCATACGTTCCATGTCCGCTTCCTCGAACTCCTTGAGCACATACACCTGACAACGGCTGAGCAGCGCACGTATTACTTCAAAGGAGGGATTCTCAGTGGTGGCACCTATCAGCGTGATGATGCCTTTTTCCACGGCTCCCAGCAGCGAGTCTTGCTGGCTCTTGTTGAAGCGATGAATTTCGTCGATAAACAGGATGGCTTCTTGCTCCTGGCTGGCTTTGTCGATGACATCGCGTACCTCTTTCACCCCGCTGCTCACGGCACTGAGGGTGTGGAAAGGACGTCTCAGCGTTTGGCTGATAATTATCGCCAGCGTGGTTTTTCCAGTGCCTGGAGGTCCCCAGAGTATCATGCTGGGCAGTCGCCCACTTTCTATTAGGTTACGCAGCACGGCACCCGGTCCTACCAAATGCTGCTGTCCCACATAATCGTTTAGCGAAGTGGGACGCAGCAGTTCTGCCAAAGGAGTCATAGGAATATGAAAAGTGGAAAGTGAGTAGTGAAAAATGGATGCTAGACGAGCATTCCACATTTCACGCCTTACATAATTAATAGTGCATCGCCCCAAGTGCTGAAGCGATACTTTTCCTTGATGGCCAGCTTATAGGCTTCCATCACCAAGTCTTGTCCGCCAAATGCGCTCACCATAATAAACTGCGGCGACATGGAACGCTCGAAGTTGCTCACCAGCATGTCGGCAGTGGTAAAGTCATAGGGTGGGAAGATGAATTTGTTGGTCCAACCATCATAGGGTGCTATCTTGCCTGGAATGGTGACGGCGGTCTCCAGTGCTTTCATCACCGTGGTACCCACTGCCAGTACGTGATGACCATTGTTGCGCGTGGTGTTCACTATATTGGCTGTTTCATCGCTCAGGTGCATCTCCTCGCTGTCCTGGCGGTGTTTGCTAAGGTCTTCCACCTCTATGGGGCGGAAGTTGCCCATGCC
>CAMURW010000227.1 GCA_947097635.1 uncultured Bacteroidales bacterium | reverse complement strand
TGCAGTGCTGGAACATCCTTGGATAAAAGGAAACTAATCGCACCCACAACAAGGCACCAACACAACTATGGTAAAAGTATCGATAATACTGCCCGTCTATGGCGTGGCTCAATACATAGAGAAATGTACCCAGTCGCTGCTCGTACAGACACTGGACGACATGGAATTCCTCTTCGTGGACGACCACGGTCCCGACAACAGCATAGAGCTGGTGAAAACACTCATCGCCGGCAACCCGCGCGAGACACAGTTCCGTTTCCTGAAGCCAGAGCACAACCTCGGGGCCGGCATGGCACGCAACTTCGCCATACCACAGGCAAAAGGCGAATACATCGCCTTCGTGGACAGCGACGACTGGGTGGAACCCACCATGTTCGCAGAACTGTACAACGAAGCCAAACGGCAGGACGACGCCGACCTGTGCTGCTGCCAGGTACAGAAAGACTACACCGACGGTCAGCACAGTGAAACGGTGAGCAACCCTATAGTGGAAAGCGGAGCCTTCGACAAGGTGAAAAAAGAATACTTCCTGGCACACTACGTCTCCATGTTCTCCTCCTTCCTGATGAAGCGCAGCATGATAGAACAATACCATATACGCTTCCCCGAAGAGCGCTGCGCCGACGACAGCTACTTCATCGGCTGCTGCCTCATGACAGCCACCAGCATAGCACGTGTGGACAAACCTTTCTACCACTACGTCATCCGCCCTGGCAGCGTAACCACCACCAGGGACAGCACCAAATACAAGAAACGCCTGGCCGTATTCGCCAAGCTGATGCTGTTCGCCAAAGACTGCGGTGCCTATCGCGAAGAAAAGGAAGTGATAGACTTCATCTACCTCAAGAAAGGCTACCTCGCCTCCGTGTTCAACTACCTCTACAACTCTTCCGAGCCCACCATCGACACGCTGCACAAGATACACGACGAACTGCTGTTCCAGGTGCCAGGCTACAAGTATAACCGCTATTTACGAAAAAGAACGTCGCTGAGGGCGCTAATGTGTCTCATCCGCTGCTGCCCTCGAATAGCGATGAGAATCATCCCCAGATACGTAAAGAAAACCCATCAGGTTGTATAATTTCTTATGATGATTATCCGCAAAAGATGAGGCCGCAGATGATAAAGTGTCTGCGAGAATATCGAGAATCAAGCCTGCTGCAATTAATGTATTAAAGCAGAACCACCCAGATGAAGAAATATGTGGTGATATCACTAAAATAGCAACTGACGCAATATCCGACTTCGACATTCTTTGTGCCGGCTTCCCATGCCAAGCCTTCTCATACGCCAGCAAACGCATGGGGGGCGAAGACACAAGAGGTACATTGTTCTTTGATGTCGCCCGAATATTGAAAGACAAAAGACCGCTTGGGTTTATTCTTGAAAAAGTGGAAGGACTAGTTGCACACGATAATGGTAAGACTTTTAATGTTGTATTGGAAACTTTGAAAGAGCTACAGTACAAGGTATCTTATAGAGTTCTCAATTCCAAGGATTTTGGTGTTCCGCAGGAACGCAAGCGCATATATTATTGTAGGTTGCAGGAACAAAGCCGTAAATTTGGATGTCTCCAGTCGTTCATCATACAGTCGGCAATATAATTAGAAAAAGGACAACCGTTTTCCTGCACTCCATTTGCAAAAGACTTACTTCGTTTCTGTCCTGCTGCATCCTTGGAAGGCAAAAGTGTCAGAGATTCTTGATTCCTATGGATATGCACCTACAATGGTGGCTATGGATATGCACCGCATCCATGTGATAGACGGCGACGGAATCAAGCAACTGACTCTCACTGAAGGAAAACGCCTGTTCGGATATCCCGATAGTCACAAACTTGATGTATCGGAAAAGGAAGGATACGATTTACTGGCAACACCGTGGTTGTACCCGTAATAAAAACAGTTGCAAAACGATTACTATATAAACTACAATGAAAAACGTGACGATAGAACAAGCATACAATGAATTGGTCGACCGATTCAAAATTAATGATGCCTCGGGGCATATGCAATTTAATCTACGTAACTATCAAATAATAGTTAGGCAGCCTAATGTCGTTGGCAACATAATTGAGGAATGGCTTTCCAACTATTGGACGAACAGGTGTGGATAATCAAACAGCTTATTAAAATAAAACAGCTTCATAATATATTGCTATGGATATCATCATTGGCGGAGGCATGACAGGCCTCTCGTTCGCCCGCTTCGACAAGGGACACGACTACACTATTCTGGAAAAAGACAGCACCCTCGGCGGATATTCGCGTACTACACTGAGAAATGGCTTCGTGTGGGACTACTCGGGGCATTTCTTCCACTTTCAGGATCCTGAGATAGAAGCGATGATTGCCGCCCACATGAGGGCGGAAGACATACTGAACATCAGCAAGGTGACGCACATCAAATACAAAGACAGACTAGTGGACTTCCCCTTCCAGAAAAACATACACCAACTGGACAAGGAAGAACTGATAGACTGCCTCTACGACCTCTTCACGGCACCCACGGGCGAGTATCACAACTTCCAAGAGATGCTATACTGTAAATTCGGCAAAAGCATAGCGGAGAAATTCCTGATACCGTACAACGCCAAGCTCTATGCCTGCGACCTGAACACCCTGGACAAAGACGCCATGGGGCGCTTCTTCCCCTACGCCGAGAAAGAAGACATCGTCAGGAACTTCCGCCACAGCCACAACGGCAGCTACAACGGCAGCTTCGTGTACCCCAAAGGCGGCGCCATACAATACGTCAACTCCATCGCCTCCGGCATACCGCAGGAATGCATACGTAAAAATAGCGAAGTGCATGGCATAAACCCCAAAGCACACACCGTGACGCTGAAAGACGGCACCACGCTGCACTACGACAGGCTGGTGTCATCCATGCCCTTCCCCCTGCTGATGAAGGCAACAGGCCTGCCGCACAACGCCGACGTATTCACCTGGAACCAAGTGCTGGTGTTCAACCTGGGCTTCGACAGCAAAGGTCCCAACACCATCGACAACTGGATATACTTCCCCGAAGGCAAATATTGCTTCTACCGCGTGGGCTTCTACGACAACATTCTGGGACAGAACCGCACCTCGCTATATGTGGAACTGGGCTTCTCAAAGGACGACATTGTGCATCCTGAGGGATGGAAACAGCGCGTGCTGGACGACCTAGTGGCCGCTGGCGTAACAGATCCCCGCCAAAAACTGGTGGACTGCGAAACGATAATAATGAACCCCGCCTACGTACACATCAACCAAAAGTCCATGGACGAAGTGGAGAAGCAGAAAGAAGTGCTGGCGGGCTACGACATCTACTCCATTGGCCGCTATGGCAGCTGGACCTACTGCAGCATCGAAGACAACATAAAAGAAGCCCGT
>CAMURW010000226.1 GCA_947097635.1 uncultured Bacteroidales bacterium | reverse complement strand
ACACCGTTGATTTCGAGGCGCATCATCATCTCTCTGGTGAAATGCAGGCTGGTGGTGGGAACGGCACTGGCACCTTCCACGGTTCCAAAGATGGACTGGTAGTCGTTAAGGTCTGAGTTAGTAACATCGCGCATTTTCAGTATCTCGTCGGGAAGCGGGGCCTGTCCTATACTGCGGATGATTTTGATAAGCTCGCCGTGGTCACCGTCAAAAAGGAAGCGTATGGCACGTCCGCGCGAGGTGGTGTTATCTATCACCTCTGCCACCAGGGAATCGTTGTCGCCGAAGTAGAGTTTGTTGCCAATGCGGATCTTGCGTGCGGGATCCACAATCACATCCCACAAGTAGGTGTCCAGATTCAGTTCCCTGAGCAGTGTGACAGTGATTTGTGCGCCCGTCTTCTCCTTTTCGCCTTTGAGGCGTGCGGGAAATACTCTGGTGTTGTTGA
Organism: uncultured Bacteroidales bacterium; assembly: GCA_947097635.1. Lineage (GTDB taxonomy): Bacteria > Bacteroidota > Bacteroidia > Bacteroidales > P3 > Colimorpha. Next base: position 2,975 of record CAMURW010000226.1, on the reverse strand, counting down.
TTACTATCAAGTCTTCTTCTCCAAGATAGCCCACTAGGTCGCGGAACACTTTGTGTTCTACCTGGCCGGACTTGCGATCCAACACCATCAAGCGTGCCATATCGCGTACCTTGTAGGGCTTGGGGGCTATCAGTTCGGGAGGAATTTTTAATCTAAACTGTGATAGTTTTGCTGAGGTGTAGAGGGTATTTATCATGTCAAATTATTGAAATACTTTTTCAAGTGGCTGCAAAGATACAACTTTTTCGATGCGATGTCAAGTTTTTTAACTTTTCTCTTATGTAAAAGTGCATAACAGCATGATTTGTAATGGGGTGTGCACATAGTAATTTTGCAGGGATTTAAGAAATCAGATTACTTGATTACTGCGTATCTCATATATGTATTACGCCTTTTCGGTGGATTTATTGTACGGAGGGAATAGATATTTTCATGCATTTATTTGCAGTTGCATTTTATTTCGTAAATTTGCAAATTCTTTTTAAAAGCATTTATCATGGATAAATTGTACGCCAATAACAATTTGAGTGGCAGCCAGCTGTCCTCGGAATGCACCACCATCTTGGTGGGCAAGGAGCAGACCTTCGATGGCCGTCAGGTGTGCGCACGCAGTATGGACTGGGACGGTCTGTGGTGCGAAAACTTGAAAATATACCCAGACACCGCGCATGGACGCACGGAATTCGTGGCTACCGACAGTCCTTTTCGCTGTCCTCTGCCAGAAAAACGCTTCGGTTATAGCGCATTGGAGCCTTTCGACCAACCCGAGGCATGGGGCAGCGCCGGATTCAACACGCAGGGTGTGGGTATGAGTGCCACAGAGAGCATTTTCAGCAGCGAGAAAGCACTAAAAGCCGACCCATTGGTATCTAGCGGACTAGCGGAAAACAGTGTATACAACGTCGTGCTGCCCTATATCAGCACGGCTCGCGATGGCGTGAAACGACTGGGCGAGATGATAGAAAAGTATGGCATCGCAGAAGGCTTCGGCATCGGGTTTATAGACCACCACGAGGTGTGGTACTTGGAGACAGCCTGCGGGCATCGCTGGATGGCGCGTCGCCTGCCCAAGGACAAGTATTTTGTCACTGGCAACCAGAGTCGTTATCGCGACTATAAGGCAACCGACCACACCAACTGCATGGGCAGCAAGGACTTGGTGGAGTTTGCCAAGAAACATAAGTTGTACGATACAAAGGGCGACTTTGACTTCCACACGGCCTATGCCCGCGATGAGAAACAGGACACCACCTACAACTATCCACGCGTGTGGGGGTTACAGAAGATGTTCACGCCTAGCAAAAAACAGAACGTCAAGGTGAACGACTACCCTGTGTATCTCGCCGCCGACTATCCGTTGTCAATGGACGACCTGCGTAAGGCCTTTCGCTTCCATTACGATGGCACGTCACACGACCCTTATCTTCACGACAACCCCAAAGAACCCTATCGCCCCGTAAGTATTTTCCGTACCACGCAGACACACATCCTCACCGTGCGCGACTGGCTGCCACGCGAGATAGGATGCGTGAACTATGTGGCACTGGGGATGGCGGACTTGGGTGTCTTCATACCTTTCTATCTAGGTATTGACCATTATCCCGAAGCCTACGGTAGGGGAAATCGCCATGCCAGCCAAGACAGCGCCTACTGGAAGTTCCGCAAAGTGATGACGCTGGCTATGATGAACTATAATGCCTACGCACCTGTGGTAAAGGAGAGGTACTTGACGCTGGAGCACGAGATGGACGAGCGTATGATAGAACTCGAAGATCAATATATGGAAATTGCCGACACACGTCCTCTTCTGGCAAAGGATTTGCTGCAGGAACATTCCGACAGAATGCTGACACGCTCCCTCGAAGTGGCAGACGAATTACAGGAAGAACTTTTCACACGCTTAGCACAAGATACGCAGGCCAAGTACCTCTTCCACGGTGCATGATTAATAATAGTCAAATGATTCCGATAAGGAAACAGATAATAAACAATAAGCAAGAAGCGTGCATCTCAACGAGTTGCACGCTTCTTGCGTTTATGGGGTTCATGGTTGCTCTGTGTTTTCTATGGGCTTTTTTATCTCTTATTTGCGACATGTTTGCGACAAGACAAAAAAGTAGATAAGGTGGTTCTTAATCACACTTATACATACTGATACATACTTAAAAGTAGATAACATGCCAACAATCAGATGTGAAATCAAACGGAAGTGCAAGGTCTGCGGCCAAAGTGTTTGTCGCAAAAACACTTGACAGTCACTATTGTTCCCCTAAATGTGGTAAAGTGGCTTGGAAACGCAAAAAGGATGCAAAGGATAGAAACGCGAAGTTAGAAGCCATTGCTCAACAAGTATCAGATATCAGAGAGTACATTTCTGTAAAGGAAGCTATTGCTATGTTAGGGGTGGAACGTAGCACCCTGTATCGCCTGATTAAATTGGGACGTATTCCAACTATCAACATGGGTACAAGGCTCACACGTATCAAACGCTCTGAAATGGAACGGCTTTTTCTAAACAGACCGGAAAGTATCGCAGAGAAAGAAAAGCCTGTTCCTAAAACATACAGCTTAGAGCCGGAGGATTGCTATACCATTACTGAGATTTGTGAGAAGTACCATATTAATGACCGTTCAGTATGGGGGCACGTTAGAAAATACTCTATTCCCTGAAGACAAATAGGAAACTATGTGTATGTACCCGAGCAAGAAATTAATAATCTATATAAGTCGGAAGTAGAATGAAGAAAGCATTCCTAATACCAAAGTGACCGTCAAACTCAGAAGATCGAACTACAAAGAGGAGTGGTATTTGATCATATAATCATACCCAGTTTATAAGCGAGGCTCAACCCGTGCAAGCCGTGTGGTGGAGTCTATTAATCGAACTATATCCACACCTGTTTGGGACAAATCGTCCATTGCACGTATCTTACCGGATGGAACATTCAACTATAAGCCTAAGCGTGATTTGAATG
>CAMURW010000225.1 GCA_947097635.1 uncultured Bacteroidales bacterium | reverse complement strand
GCTGAAGTCGATGGCAGGACCCGTTGTGTGGATTGCCAGCGGTGGCAGTAGATCCGGCGACTACACTATGCTGCGCGACATAGTGCAGCAAAGGGTGGAGGTACTCGTCTGCGTAGGCGGCAACACACAGTTGCTACAGGACACGTTCTTCGGCCTGGTACCTGTCGTGGAGACAGCTTTCACCATAGAGGAGGCTGTGCATAAGGCATTCTACAACAAACGTGAGGTGCATAGAGTGCTGTTCTCGCCAGCATGCGATGAAGGTGAGCGCAACGAAGAGTGGGGTCGCCGTTACATTCATGAAATAAACGAATTGTAACATGCAAAAACTATCGAACATATTCAAGGGAGATAGGGTGATATGGGTGCTTTTTGTGCTGCTCACTGTCATCTCGAGCATTGCCGTGTACAGTGCCATAGGCCAGTCTGCCATCGAGGTGCGTCACACAACGCCGTTAAGTGCGTGGGGCAAGCATATGTTCTTCGTGCTTTCCAGTTATGTCATCGCCATCTTGGTATGCAATGTCAATTACCGTCATTTTGCCAAGGCTGGAAAGGTGCTCTTCGTCATTTCGGCGGCATTGTTGCTGTATTGCTTCGTCACTGGCGAGCGCTGGCTGTACATTCCTGGTTTGGGCTCCTTCCAGCCCAGCGAGCTGGCAAAGGTGGCACTGATAGCATTTCTGGCCAATATGCTGGCGGTGAACCAGACACAGGTGGAGGAGAAAAACTTCTTTGGGAAAGTGGTGCTTATAATAGGTGCCACGGCGCTGCTCATTTTTCCCGAGAACTTTTCCACAGCGGCGTTGCTGGGAGTGGTGTGCATGGTGCTGCTGTACTTCGGCGGCATCAACCGCAAATACTGGCTTATCACCATGGGGGTAATCCTACTGTTGGTGGTAGTGTTTCTCACTGTGGCAATGGTGAGTTACCAGAATGGCGCTTCTACCAGCGGCGACGGTCTCCTGGCACGTACTTCCACTTGGGGGCATCGTGTGTTCAGCTGGATGAATCCCAACCCCGACGAGCTCACGCAAGAGAACATGGCACGCATGGCTATCGCCAGCGGTGGTTTGGTTCGTCTCGGCATAGGACACACCGTGCAGGCACGACTCATGACGCAGGCCGACAATGACTTTATCTATGCTATCATCATTGAAGAGACAGGTGCCTTAATGGGCATCGTCATTTTCGCCATCTATAGTATACTTTACTTCCGTTGCCTGAAAAATGCTCGCCGTTGCGACGGACTCTTCGGTTCCCTGCTACTGGTGGGTTACGGCACGCTTATCTATTTCCAGGCATTGGTCAATATGTTTGTGGCAGTGGGCGTGTTGCCAGTAACGGGACAAACGCTGCCGCTGATTAGCAATGGCGGCACGGCATACTGGAGCATAGCGCTGGCGATAGGAGCCATGCAGGCGGTGACATATGAGACTGCCAAGAGCGAGAAGAAGGTAAAGGAAAAGATACGCAGCGACCGTGAGTTTGAGGAGGTGAAAGACCTCAGCGCACGAATAATGACGCAGAACTAACGACAGTGTAACATTATTGCAAAGCGGAGTGAAAGAAATGGAATCCTGTGATGTGAGTGGCAATAGTTTCCTGCATCGAAAATCATAAGAATAATGAAAGCAATTATCAGCGGTGGCGGCAGTGGTGGCCACATCTTTCCAGCAATAGCTATAGCGAATGCCATCAAGGCTCGTTATCCGGAATCCGACATCCTTTTTGTCGGTGCCAAAGGACGTATGGAGATGGAGAAGGTGCCTGCCGCAGGCTACAAGATAGAAGCACTGCCGATAGCTGGTCTGCAACGCAGACTGACAGTCAGGAATATCCTGTTCGATGCCACTGTTCCCTTCAAGATGCTCCACAGTCAACTGCTGGTGCGCAGCATCTTGCGCCGCTTTCAGCCAGACATAGTGGTGGGCGTAGGAGGCTACGCCAGTGCACCTACCCTAAAGACTGCGGCAAAGATGGGCTTTGCAACCTTGTTGCAGGAACAGAACTCTTATCCTGGCCTCACCAACAAGATGCTGGCAAAGCGCGCGCGCGTCATCTGCGTGGCTTATGAGGGACTGGAGCGTTTTTTCCCAGCAGAGAAGGTTGTCTTCACCGGCAACCCCGTTCGTGCCGCCATCGAGGAGATGCAATGCACCCGTCAGCAGGGTTGCGATGAGTTCGGACTGGATGCCGGCAAGCCTGTTGTGCTCAGCGTGGGCGGAAGCCTGGGAGCCAGCAGTATCAACCGCATGGTGATGCATCATCTGGAGTGGTTTCGCGAACACGACGTGCAGCTGCTGTGGCAGACGGGCAAATGGATGATAGGCGATGCACGACAGGCCGTGCAGTGTGCTGGCATGGAGCAGTGGGTGAAAGTGCATCCGTTTATCAGCCGCATGGACCTCGCCTATAGTGCCGCCGATGTGGTGATATCCCGTGCTGGTGCCATCGCCATTAGCGAGTTGTGCCTGGTGGGCAAGCCTGTGATTTTGGTACCCTCGCCCAATGTGGCGGAGGATCACCAAACCAAGAACGCACGTGCGCTGTCCGACAAAGGCGCGGCACTGCTGATAGCCGACAAGGATTGCGACGCAATTGGTGTGAAAGAACTCGGCGAATTGCTGCAAGACGACAGTCGCTGCGTAGCAATGAGCGAAGCCATCCAGAAGTTAGGCACACGTCGCGCGGCGGACAAGATTGTGGATGAGATTGACAAGATTGTAGGTGATAAGAACTGAGTAAAAAATGAAGTATTATTTTTTAGGTATAGGCGGTATCGGCATGAGTGCCCTGGCACGCTTTTTCAAACAGCGTGGCGACAGCGTGTGTGGATACGACCGCACGGCAAGTCCTCTTACCAAGCAGTTGGAGAGCGAAAGCATCCCCGTGCACTATGTGGACGACCCAGCCCAGATACCCGATGATATAGACATAGCAATCTACACACCCGCCGTCCCCAGCGACACAAAGGAGTTTCGGACACTGCAGCAACGTGGCGTGCCTATGGAAAAGCGCAGTCAGGTGCTGGGCGAGTTAACCAAGGGCAAGAAATGCGTGGCGGTGGCTGGCAGTCACGGCAAAACCACTATCAGCTCCATGATAGCCTATCTGCTGAGCAGCGGCGACGAAGGCTGCACTGCTTTCTTGGGAGGCATAGCCAAGAACTTCGACAGCAACCTGCTGGTGAACACCGCTAGCAGGTGGATGGTGGTGGAGGCAGATGAATACGACCGAAGTTTCTTGCAGTTGCATCCTTACTATTCCGTTATTACGGCCACGGATCCTGACCACCTGGACATCTACGGCACCCATCGCCACCTATTGGACGCTTTCGCACAGTTTGCCAATCAGACGGACCGAGAAGGACAGCTATTCATCAAGGACGGCGTAGGCTTCGAAGATGCCAGCGAGGCAACTA
>CAMURW010000224.1 GCA_947097635.1 uncultured Bacteroidales bacterium | reverse complement strand
TACACATTGGCATCCTTCTTCTTACCAGTGTTGCTGTACCAGTTCGTGAAGCGTTTGTCGGGCGTTACCATGCTGCTGTCCTTGGTCCACAGCACCTCGCCATAGTGGTCGCCGGCGAACAGAAGCAGGGACTCTCCGAATGTCAGCGTGAGCTTGTTGCTTTTGAATTGTGCCGACAGGCTTTCTGTGACAGCGTTGTTGTTCATCAATTTCTGGAAGATGAAATCGGTCTTTGCCACGCTGCCAGGCTGCGTCATTCCGCAGTAGTTCCATCCTTTGTTGTATTTATAACGCTCGTCGTAGCCAAACCCATGTGTGTAATCCAGGGCGGCGCTAAGGGTCCAGCTGTCGCCCATCAGGTAGGAGTAGTACAGCTGATAGTGCTGCTGCCGGTATTTTTCTTGATCGGGGTAATAGTGTACGTTGCCCTTGTCGTCTTCATAGTAGCCCACATCGTTGTAGGTGGGGTCGTTGTTGAGGGTGGCGCTGTCGGCGCCGTTCCAGCAGATGCCGGTGAGCTGCTGGCCTAGGATGACGACAGCTTTCAGTATGGAACTGTTGCCATAATAGCCACCCGTGAGGAAGAGGCTCTGCATGTCGCTGGTGCCTCCGCGTACATAGCCGTCGGAGGTCAATCCATTGTAGGCTGCATCGAAGAAAAAGCCTTTCTTGCCTATACCTGTTCCTGCCGCTATGCCATACTGCCGTGTGTTCCAACTGCCATAGCCGAGGTCGGCCGTGGCGTATGGCATACTGCGTGCGTTGAGAGTCTGCAGGTTGATGCTGCCGCCAAAGGAAGCACCGCCCGCATTGCCGGCCCCTATGCCGCGCTGCACCTGCAGGCTTTGCGACATGCCTGCCAGGTTGGGGATGTTCACCCAGAACACACCTTGGCTTTCAGGGTCGTTGAGGCTGATGCCATTGATGTTCACGTTAATGCGTGTGGCATCGATGCCACGAATCCGCATGTTGGTGTTGCCCACCGTTCCGTTTTCCCCGGTGGCTACTACGCTGGGCAGCAGGTTCAGCATGTAGGGGATACTGCTCTGAATTTTTGCCTCGTCCAGCTCCTCGCGTTGGAGGGTACTGGTGGTGAGAGGTGTTTTATAGTCGGCGCGGCTGGCGCTGATGATTACCTCTTCCAGCATGTGGCTGGTGGTGTCTTTGGTGGGTTTGTTTTGTGCTGCACCGATCAGCGAGGACAGCAACATGGCACTGAGCGGCAATATGCTCAGGATGCCTCTTTTCAGTGTTGTGTAATGCTTTTGCATTTCAGTAGAGTTGTTTTTTAATATTTTACAATCGACATGCACGGCTTGTCGGCGTTGTTGTATGCTGCGTATCCTGTCCTGGATGCCGTGGCGTAGTTTACGGCAGCCCGCACACGTAGCGACAGCAAGAGGCAACAGCGCCCCTGTCACATGCCATAAAAACTAAAAAACGGGAGATGATAATTGAAAAACTCTTTTCCCTACGCCGGCATTATCCGTGTCAGGTTCATTGGGTTTAATCTCAGCCTTAATAAGTTAGGGCACCCCGTCTTTCGTGTTAGAAATCCTCTAACGGAATGCAAAGATACGCATTTTATTTAAACTGCGTGAAAAAAATCGGTCGGGGGGGCAAGAAAAGGACAGACCTAGGATAGCAGGTCTGTCCTTTGGATTATTCCTCGATAATCGTGCTACAAACGAGCACGACTAACGTTCCTGGATCACGTCGCCGTGGTCTTCCACAATCTGCTTGTAGAACCACTGGGGATATTCGGGCTGACGAGGGAAACGGCTGAGGCCGGTTTCCGTAGTCTCGAACGCGCCGTTCTTCACATACTTGATGTTGCCGTCCATGTATTTCACCAACAGGAAGTTGTTGAGGTTGTTCCAAGCGCTCATCATGCTGCTGGCCTGCATGTCGCAGAAGTGGTTGAGACGGGCTTCCAACTCCACGCCCTCCAGGGTCCTCACCTCCGCATCGTAGCGTTCCACGTTCTGCACAAAGCTGTCCTCCAGGCTCTTCTGCACCTGCTGAATGTCCACAATCATGCTGTCGTAACGGCCGTAGGCGAAGTTGGAGACGCGGTTGAACAGCCAGAAAGCGCTGGTGGGGCTGTAAGTGGTCATGTTTCCGTTGCCTTCGCGGAAGCATTCGGGGATTTGGGTGATGCCGCAGTACATGGGCGTGTAAACGGTGGTATAGGTGTCATCTACGCCGAACCATATTATGCCGCCCACTTTGTTGGGCAGCCAGTTTCGGCACTGTGCCACGAAGCTGAAGCCGGTCTGCTGCGTGCTGGTGGCGCGCTCGTGGACGTATTTCTTGCCGTTGTATTCCCAGTTCATAGGACGCCAGCGGTAGGGGCAATGGAAAGGGCCCGCGCCCACGTCCTGCGTCATATCCATGGCAGTGCCTTCATAGTGGTCGCGCATCAGGTTCATCACTTCGCGCACGCCTACCTTGTGGTCGGGTTTTATCCACAGTGGCATACGATGCCCGGGGTTGCTACCCATGGCATAGTCCTCGTATTCCTTCATGCTGGCGTTCACGCGGCGGAACATGGCATATACGCGTGCGTCGCAGCCGCGAATGCCTCCAAAGGTAAGGGGAGCATAGGTGTCCGCGAAGCTGAAGTCCTTACTGTCGCCGCTGTACCAGCCGCAGGCTTTGGCGTAGGTTACTACGTCTTCGGAATACACGCACTCCACCTCGGGGTCATAGATGCAGCTGATGTGCTTGCTGCTGATGGTGGGATGCTGGCCTTTGGCCTTCTTGAACCTCACTTCCTGAGGAAACTGCGTGATGCGTGCTTGGTTGGCGTGTCCGCACACATAGCCGTCGGGGATGCGACGTGCCACCCACACGGCGCCGTCCTTATACTGATAATTCAGCTTCTTGGCCAAGTCGGCCTTCACGGGATCGCTGCGTTTGCCTATGAGTTCCATTATCCACACCTCGTTGGGGTCGCAGATGGAGAAGCTCTCTCCCTCGCTGCAGTAGCCATAGTCTTCCATCATCTTGGCAATCCAGTATATGGCTTCGCGTGCATTCTTGGCACGCTGCAGGGTGACATAGATGAGACTGCCGTAATCAATGCCTTTCACCGTGCTTTTCCAGCATTCTTCGCGTCCGCCATAGGTGGTCTCGCCTATGGCCAGTTGGTACTCGTTGATGTTGCCCACCACGCTGTAGGTATGTTCCACCTGAGGTATCTCGAACAGCTTCTCTCCGCTGTCCCAGTTGTAAAGCATAAACATGGTGCCGGGAGCATAGTCCTGGGCCTGGCGGTAATACAGCTCGCCATACAGCACGTGGCTATCGGCGGCATAGGTAATCATAGTGCTGCCGTCCTTGGTAGCTCCCTTGGTGAAGAGGAAGTTGGTGCACGCCAAGGCAGCGTTGCCGGCGAGCATCGCCATGCCCCAAAGGGCAACAGTG
>CAMURW010000223.1 GCA_947097635.1 uncultured Bacteroidales bacterium | reverse complement strand
AAGAGTGGGACGTGAAGGGCGGCCTGTTGGAAAGTCAGAAGATTAAGGTGACAAATCCGGCAATGCAGGGCAAACGGCTCTGTGAGTTGCATCTGGAGAGCCTATATGGCGTTACGATAGGTACCATAAGACGCGCGGGTGTCACCATCCTGCACGACGACAACGTGCAGTTGCAGGTGGGCGATGACGTGCGTGTGGTAGGTGCGCGGCAGAACATCGAGAAGGCTGCTGCAGTATTGGGTAACCAGATGAAACAGCTGGATATGCCCAACTTGGTCGTCATCTCTTTGGGCGTAGCGTTAGGCGTGCTGCTGGGACTGTTGCCTATCAACATGGGGCTGCCACAGCCTCTGAAACTGGGTCTGGCAGGGGGCCCTCTCATCGTGGCCATCCTCATAGCCACATTCGGCCCCCGAGTCCGCATGGTGACTTATGCCAGCAACTCGTCGTTGCTGATGCTGAGGGAGTTGGGAATCAGTTTGTTTCTCGCTGCCGTGGGACTGTCGTGCGGCGAAGATTTCTTCCGCGTGGTGGCGGACGGAGGCTATATGTGGGTGCTCTACGGATTCCTCATTACCGTGGTGCCACTGCTTGTCATGGGGGTCGTCGCACGCAAAGTGTGCCATTTGCCTTATTACACCATCGCCGGCTTTATGGCTGGCGCCACCACCGACCCGCCAGCCTTGGCCTTCAACAACGGACAAAGCGAGACCTCGCTGCCGTCGTTAGGATATGCTACAGTCTATCCCCTCAGCATGTTTCTTCGCATCCTGGCGGCGCAGCTGATGATTATTTTGGCCATCTAAGGAAGCCTCCCCGTCGATTTATTCAGTATTAGGAACCGAAAGTGTCACCCCAAGCCAGTACACCCAGTCGGCCATAGGTCGTGCAAGTATTGGCCAAATGTTAGCCACGGGTCGAGCGTGGGTCGAGAATGGGTCGAGAATGGGTCGGAAAGTTTCGACGCAAGCGTGATGCAAGCAAGCCGTAGAAGCGATACACAAAGGAAACTTTGGCTTCCGCGATTGCCAACCTCTCCTTCTCGGCACACGACGCATTTCTTGCATGAACCAAGAAAACGGTGTAAAAGATGTGCATGCCACACATATGAGGCTACGCGATTCATCGGGCCTTAGGGCTTTATATTGATTAACTAACTGTTACTAATACAATATAATTGCAATGATTTACGACGATATATACAACATAGATGCCTACAGGAATCTTTCTAAGGACATCTTCGCTGGATTGCAGTTTATTCAACATGCCGATGTGAATGTCGAAGAAGGGGTGTATCCTGTCAATGAACGGGCGAGGGCCATCGTGTCGAAGTACGATACGTTGCAGCAGAACCCCCATGGCTACGAGGCACATAGGCAGTACATCGACATCCAGTACCTCGCAAAGGGCGAGGAGATAATAAAGGTGGCTCCTGTGCTGCAGATGGTAGAGGTGAAGCCTTACGATGCCCGTACCGATTATGCTCTGTATGGATTAGGAAAGCATACGAGTCATACCTGCGACCTGTTGGTGAGTCATGGTTTCTTTTGCATTCTCTTCCCTCGGGATGCCCATATGCCGCAGCTTTGTGTGAAGGAGCCGGAGAAGGTAACGAAGATAGTAGTGAAGGTGGAAATGCCGGGAGGCGTGTAGAAAGACTTCCTTATGGTCGCGTGAGGCCACGAAGGCAACATTGAAAACGCCGATATATGCTGCACTCAATGGTGGTGCGACAAATGTATCGGCGCTTTTTTTTGTCATAATAAGCTCCCTGTCGGCTTTTCTTTCTTGTTCCGAAAGTGGTTGCCCGGAGCAGGTGCATTCTTCACTTCCGCAGGGGTGGTTCCTGTGGTTTTCTTTTGGTTGTGTGTGTAGTATAGCACCAGCACGGTGATGATGAGCAGCACCAGCACGATGCTGGAGATGAGGGTGATGCGGTCGAGGCGGTGGAGACGCTGTGCTTCGTTACGGAACTCAATCACATGGTCGCCGGCAGGAATCACCATAGCGCGGAGGATATAGTTGACACGCACATAGTCGGCAGGTTTTCCGTCGATGTAGGCTCTCCAGTCTGGGGCATAGTATATCTCGCTGAACACGGCGAAACGTTCCGTGGTGCTGTTGCTGCGGTATTTCAGATAGTCGGGGTTGTAGGGCTTCCGATGCTCCATGGCGATAGTGGCAGTGCTGTCGTGGACGTAGTTGAGGGTCTTGATTTCGTTGCTCCATTTGCTACCGTCGACAATGGCTGTGGTGGCGGGATTGATGCCGTTGATCCCCATGATTTCCTCGTTGGCATCTTTGACCATCAGCAGGGTGTCCACAAACCAGGCGTTGCCCAGGGCTGCCACGTTGCGCTGCACCATAGGTTCGCCTGTTGCATTGTCCGGTACTACGAAGTAACGTGTGTTGAGCATATTCAGTACGTTTGTATTGATATGGCGGCTCAGGTAGAAATCGATGATGTCCTGATAACGGCGCAGTTTGGCGGCACTGTATCCTCCCACCTGATGATGGAAGGCAGAAGGTTTGCTGTCATTGAAGGTGTTCACGGCGAGGTTGAAGACGCGAAAGTCCTCATCGCCGTATTGCGCTGCCGCCTGGTCTATGTCTAAGTCGTACTGGTCGGGACGCAGCATTGCCTGGCGAGCCTCTACATAGTTGTCATTATTGAGGTAGCGGCGGTCCACGCCCCACAGGTCCACGACGATGAGCGTACCGATGAGCGTGAGAGGCAGCACGGCTTTCTTCATTTTGCCGTCGAGATATAGCCATAGCAGCACGGCTACCGCGAGGATGAGGAAGATGCTGCGCCAGCAATCGTGTATATAGAGCGATTTGCGGTCGCTGATAAAGATGTCCTGCAGTTGCGGCCATTGGTTGCCATATTGTGCCGCCATCTGTTTGTCTGCCAAGCCGCTGAAACTGAGGCTGCCCTTGAAGAGCATCATCATCAACACCAAGCCGCCGGTGATTCCGGTTGCCCAGTATAGTGCTTTTTTGGCATCGACGGAAGCCGTGTTTTGTCTTCTGGAGGCAGCGGGGAAGAAAATCTCCTTGAGCGACAATGCCGCCATCAACGCCACGCAGACGTTGGCCAGTACCAGGCTCATCGATGGTGTACGGAACTTGTTGTAGAGCGGCAGGTGGTCGAAGAGGAAATTGTTGTAGCTTGGGAAATACCGTCCCCAACTCATCAGTATGGCCAGAATAGTGGCGATGATCAACCACCAGCGTTCGGGGCCTTTCACTACGAAAAGGCCCAGCACGAAGAGGAGTATGACTATGGCACCGAAATACACTGGTCCACTGGTGAAAGGTTGGTCTCCCCAGTAGAGGGGAGCCTGGAAGTAATCCTGGCTGTGGTTTTGCTGGAAGGCCTTGTAGCTCTCGCTGTCGCGTCCTACACGTTCTCCGCTGCCGCCGCCACGGGCACCAGGCACCAGCAGCGTGGAGGTCTCGCCTA
>CAMURW010000222.1 GCA_947097635.1 uncultured Bacteroidales bacterium | reverse complement strand
CGCCTACGCCATTGGCACAGCCCCTTTCCCGAAGCATAAGAAACATATCAACGCGTGGGGGGTGGAGGCCTTAGGCATGGCAAGTGGCATCACAGATCCTGGCAAGAATCTTGTGGTACGCAGTGCAGTGGGAAGTAGCTATGGCACCTTTGGAAGCGACCGCTATCTTATGACTCAGCAGGTATTCAAGCTCTACAGCCTGCTGGTTGGCGTGCCCTTTGACCACATCATCATTATGGTCAACAGCGAAACCTATGGCGGAGGGGGCATATACAACTATTATACCATGAGTGCCGTGCAGGACATGAGCGAATGGATTCTACCCCACGAGTTAGGACACAGCATCGGCGGCCTGTCCGACGAATATGTGGACCCCAATCCCAACTTCGAAAACATGACAGACCGCAACGTGGAACCCGTGGAACCCAATATCACCACCTTGGTGAATTTCGACCAGAAATGGAAAGGTCTCATTCCCAACGGTGCCCTCATTCCCACCCCTGTCCCCGAGCATGACCTGCCCAAGGACGAATGCGGCGACATTGGAGTATATGAAGGCGCTGGCTATGTAGCCCACGGCATCTACCGTCCCACGCCTCATTGCATGATGAGGGACTACCACCCCTTCTGCCCCGTTTGCACACGTCATCTCCACAAAGTGATAAAAAGTTTCTGCCGTTAAGCATAAACGGCGATCTGGGGAATTCGCCGGTTTCATAGGATAAACAGGTAAGAAGCAAGTAATTAACGCAATATGCTACAGGCTATTGATAAATTCCGGAGCAACTTGTCGATCGTGTCATAAAGGTTTCGTATTTTGCAACTGAATAGAACAAAAAAGTTCCGCAAAGCAACTTTACCCCAAGGCGGCAACCTTTGCGAAAACGAGAGCTGGGTTAAACTTTCCTACACTTTGCCAGGCGCGGGAATATCGACAGTACGATTACTGCTAATCGAAATAATAAACTCACCCCTTCTATCTCCACTGCATTCCTATTTCTCTAGCAGCATGGAGATGATAAGGTATGCGCCAATGGCGGCGAGGACGAGGCCTACCAGACGGTTGATGAAGGTGAGGCACCGTGCCGTGAGGAAACGTTGCAGCATGCTGGCACCTTTGCATTTCAGTACGTCCAGGGTGAGAGTGGTAACCAACACCCCCGCAAAATAAGGGAATAGAGCTTTGCCCCCAACGCCAAACTTGCCGCCCGCCAGCGAGACGATGGAGAGCCAATAAAGCCAGATGGCAGGGTTTAAAAAATTGATGAAGAAACCTCGGAGCCAGTAGTTAAAAGGACGCGCCTCTCCTTTGGGCTGGAAACGCACACGCGGTTGGGAGCCCTCCTCCACCTCGCTGGCCTTGCGCGTAAAGGTGTAGACACCCATCGATATCAACACTACGCCGCCGATGGTGGCAATCCAAGGGTTGTGGAGCACGGCCTCCATGTCCACGTTCATCAGCACGGTGAGCAACAGCAGCACAATGACTATATCATCGAAGTTGACGCCGAACACGAATGGCAGCGCGTTGCGAAAGCCATGGCGCAGACTCAACTGAAGGAGGGTAAAAAACGCTGGACCAAAACTGAAACACAGCGAAATGACGACACCCATCCCTATTCCGAGGAAAAATTCCATCTTCTATTCTCTCTATTTTTTCTTAAATGCAGCACAAAAACGCTATTTTTTAACCCATTATAGCACCTTGTACGCCATTTTTTTGAGGTGCAAAGATACACAAAAAACCTCATTTGCGACAAACCAAATGATTTTTTTCAACAAAATGCTCAATAATGATTTTTTTGTGTATATCTGCAGCCGTTTTCCAAAGACAGGAAAACCACGCCACCTGCCTCTGGACAGTTGTAATGAGCTACAAGTTGCACACTTAATATATAACGCTTATCTTCTTAGTAGTTAGTCGTATCTTAAAAAGTACCTAAATTCCAGTTACAGGAACGCGGAGGGGATCTCTACGCCTACCTGCCGCATCGCCTCAAACACCGCAAAAGAACCGTGAACTCGCGCATCCCCATCAAGAACCGCGTGAGCATCGACGAGCGTCCCGCCGTGGTGGATGCCAAATCACGTTTCGACGACTGGGAGATGGACACCATCATAGGCAAGGACGGCAAGGGAGCCATTGTGACTCTGGTTAAACGCACCACCAAGAAACTCCTAATGGTCAAGTCCACAAAAGGCAGGAACGCCAAGGCCGTCGCCCGTCTCGTCGTACAGCTTCTGCGTCCCTTTGAAAGACATGTGCTCTCCATCACAACAGACAACGGAACAGAGTTCGCGGAACACAAATATATTGCACGCTTGCTGCACACAAAGGTCTATTGCACCCACCCCTACTCCTCGTGGGAAAAGGGTCTTATGGAGAACACCAACAAACTCATCAGGCAATACATCCCTTCGTCTACTGATTTCTCGACAGTTTGCGACGACATCATTCTCTTTGTGCAAACGGAAATCAACCTAAGACCGAGAAAACTTTTGAACTTTTCTACACCGAAACAACAATTCTTACTATCTTTGCACTATGGTGTTGCACTTCGATATTGAATCTACCCTAAAATTTAAATTACTGATAATAAAATAAATGTGTTGTTCTTTTCGTAATTATATTGTTCATAATTACGAAATATTTGGCAAATTACAAGAAGCATGGGGCAGTCACTTTGTTTGACACACTAAACACCAAGGAAGATCTCTCCAAATTGGGGAATCCACACGAAAGGCTGTTTCAAATTGTCAACATTGAGATGTTCCGAAGCGCGTTGGAGGATGTTTTTGAGAACAAGGCAAAGAAGAAGAATACCAGAGCCAAGCCATACGACGTCGTGATGTGTTCAAGGTGAGCAAATGCATCAAAAAGTGCCTCGTATCCACAGCCTCGTTACATGATTCTCAAGCGTTAGCCTACTTGTTAGATTTCACAAATCTAGTCTAAAATTGCTTTCGCCTAGAACAAATAGCCCGCCTCGGAATCAACCGACCTCTAAAAACTTAGTGATTATCATTTTATGTAACTTATTGATATTCATACACAAATTCAAAAAAAAAAAAAAACTATAAAAAAAGTTTCAAAATAGAAATGATTGTGTATCTTTGCAAACTGAATTCGGGTGCGAAGCGGCTAAGCCAGGCTCTCCGCCGAACACCTAAGGACAAAAATTGAAACTTTAGAGCCTGCCATTAATAATACGATAACAATGAAAGCCACAATGAAACTTTTCGCGACTATGTTTGTCGCCGCAGTCGCTAGTATCTGCATCACGACCAGCTGCTCAAAAGAAGAAGCCGAAGATTCTTCTTCTATGCACGGATGTGCTTCCAAAAATATCTCAGGCATTGCTAATGCAGATAATCCTTATGACTATTGCGGACAATTACACAATGAAATTCTTGATTATGTCATAGAGAACAATCCGAACCCATCGGATATTGACATATACAACCTCTCAAAAGAATTTA
>CAMURW010000221.1 GCA_947097635.1 uncultured Bacteroidales bacterium | reverse complement strand
GGTAATCATCTGACGGTATTTCACCTCGGCGTTGTTGGCATATTTCATGGCCAGCGAATAGCTGTGCATGGGGTTATCGGGCTGCGAATAGAAGGCAGCGAGGTTCAGCATTGCCGCCACGTCGTTGGTGTCGTCCAGCAGGGCATCGTAGTATTGTTTGCATTGTTGTGCGTAGTGCTGCGCAGCGGTGTCGTCGACGACACCGCGCTGTGCGGCGGCGGGGAGCGGCGGCATCGCCGCCAGCAGGGAGCAGAGCAGCAGTGGTATGTACTTCCGCATGTGTGGGGGCAAGAGATGCTATATATTAAGAAGCCCGGCAGGGAATGCCGGACGTGTTTGTGCTATTTCTTTATCTTCAGCGTCGCCGCGATGTCGGCGAAGGACTGCTCGAACTGCGGATAGGTGTCTAGCGTGGTCTCCAGCCTGAACTCCACTACAGTGTTGCCGTCCTTGAAGCACACCATCCTCATTTCGTAGTCTTTCTTGTCCACTTGATCGGTATAGGCGGCAATATAGCCTCTGCACTCGGTGCCCGGGATGCCTTCTGTGTATTCTTCCAGGCTCTGGTAGGGCTGCGCCTTGAAGCGCTCCATGATGAACTTGAACATGCTCTTATCGTAGTTCTTGCGCACGTAGACGCGCAGACACGGCAATACCGTGTCGCCTTTGCCGTCTATCACGGCAGCGACGCCATAGTTGAAAAGGAATACGTTGGTGTTGTCGTCCACTTTGGTTGTCTGAAGATATTTCCAGCCGCCGTCGGGGAACTCGAAGGTTACGTTGGTGCCTGGCACGGAAACCTGTGCCATCGCCAGCATCCCTGTAAGCAGCAGGGACATCAATAATAAGGTCTTGCGCATATTTATTATTTTTCTGTCGTGCCTTAATAATAAAGTAATAGTTACAGGTAATAACTTGTTTCTCTAATATTTATTGTATGGCAAAAGTGTTTTTTGTTTCAGCAGGGCATCGTAGAAGTCTATGAGCTGCTGCGTGAGGACACGGTTGTTGTGGCGCGTCTCCGCCAGCCGACGTGCGTTTTCCGATAGTCTCTTCAACAGCGTGCCGTCGCCGGCAAGTCGTTGTATCTGGCGCACGAAGTCGGCGGCGCTGTCGGCAATAAGGATATTTTCGCCGTCGCTGTAGTCTATGCCTTCGGCGCCTACGTGGGTGGCCACGATGGCTTTGCCCATCGCCATGCTTTCTATTATCTTTACCCGTATGCCGCTGCCAAACAGCAGGGGCACCACATTTACCTGTTTGTCGGCAATGAACGCGTTGGCATCGGGCACCTCGCCCACCATGGTCACGCCGTCTATCCTAGCCTCCATCAGCTGTGACGGCATCTTGCGACCCGCCAGGTAGAGACGCGCCTGCGGCACAGTCGCCCTCACCTGCGGCCACACCTCTTTCAGAAACCACCATATGCTCTCTACGTTGGCATCCCAGTCCATGCTGCCGATATGGTAGAACTTCAGCGCTTCCTTGTCGGTGACGGGGGAAGGGGAAGCATCGATGTCGTGTGCCGAAGGGAGACCGTTCATGTCTATACCGAAGGGCTTCACTATTACATGCTTGCAGCCCTGCTGCCGGAAGAAGGCGGCATCCTGGCGTGTCACGCACACCAGGCCGTCGTACCGCCTGCACATCTCGCGCTCGTAGGCACCCAGTGCCAGTGCCAGATGCTTCAGGTACCACCGTTTCAACGGCATCTTGCACAGTTTGGCGGCGCTGTGCCATATCTGGTGTTCCACATTGGGGGCATGCAGCACCACGCAGGCGTCGCTATGCTGTCTCACGGCGGCAAGGTAGGGCGTCAGGTAGATACTCTCCATCTGCACAATGTCGAAGGTGTAGCGCTGCAATATCTCCGTGAGTGTCGCAGTGAAAGCCTGGCTCTCGTAGCGCTTCACGTTGTAGCTGTCGCCGCACAGCAGTGCCACGCCGGCATCCAGGGGATGAATACGCAGATCCACGTATACGGACCGGAAGTGCGTGCGTCGCCGGTAGCCCTCCGGCAGCTGGTGCAGCAGCACAGGATGCTTGTCGCTCTCTATGGTGAGCACGTGCACATCATGACCCGCCGCCAGCAGCCCTTGCGTAACGTTGTTCATGCCCATGCAGCCGCCGTCCACGGCGGGGCAAGGGGGCTTGTAGCACAGCTGTAATATCTTCATAGCGCGGTGTAGCTGGTAAGAAATAATTTGCAAAGATACACACTTTTTTCGATGTGCAAGACTGCAGCCCGAAAAAAAATTATGACGATCCGCCAAATACCCAAATGGGCCGAACTGAAGGTTAAGCCGGGGCCTTAGCCCTACGCGTTAACGAAGCCTTCTTCGTGCACCCTTGGCAAAGCGTTATTTCAAAAAGAGTGCACGTAAAAGTCGTGCCGCGTTGGGACACAAGCCTGCATAGGCTATTATGAAGGCACGCCGTAAAGGCTATATTTTCTTCCAAACCGTGAAGAATGCGCAACTTTGCAGATGGCAATAAATTCATATGTTGGGCGAAACTCCAATAATTCAATAGGCATCGATTATTGGGATTCATGTGCGTAAACAACTCAATTTCTATAAGTTATAACACACGCTCCATGCATCGAGTAATGGATTGGGTCGGGAGTGGGTCGGGAGTGGGTCGGGAGTGGGTCGGGAGTGGGTCGGGAGTGGGTCGAGAGTGGGTCGGAAAGTCACGACGCAAGCGAGGCGCAGCGGCGACTTCCTCCAGAACTGCTCAAGAAAAAGATCGTGGTGGTACGCGTTGATGTCCCAAAGGAGGCGACGTGTCTCGCATCGCCGCAATACAGGCAGGGAGGAACCGCCTCCATGGCGAAGCGGTACGCTACTTGTTCTCTGCATTGCCATCGGAGGTTCACTGGGCTTCCTTCGCGTTCTTTGGCCTTTGCGATGAGGGCGCTTTGCGAACCATCATTCAGATTGTCATACCACAATGACCAAAACCATGGGATTACTCAGTAATAATGCCCATTCGGGAATTTTGCGGACAATCATCAGAAACGTTATTTAGTGCCACAAAAAAAAAGACCGACCCTATTCTCATAGAGCCGGACAACATTTAACACATCTAACACTCTTTGTATTTATCTTTAGCTCCTTCCACTGCCAGTCATCATGGGAGCAGGCAGCACCTGCCTGCAGCAGTATCATTCCTCGGGCAGCGCCTTGAAGCCCAGGCCCATGATTTCGTTGCTGTCGATGATGTTGACGAAGGCCTTGGAATCCAGCACATGCATGTTGCTCTTCAGCTTCACCAGGTCGGCACGGCCCATATTGGCGTATATCACCTTGCGTGGGTTGCCTTGGTAGAGACCGTTGCCCACGAAGCAGGTGCCGCCGCGCTTCAGATCGTTGAGGATATAATCGCGCACGGCATCGTATTCCTCGGTGACGATGAGGACGGTCTTGTTGGGATAGAGAGCTTCTCGCTGAATGAGATTGATAAGTTTTCGACGGCGAGCCTAAT
>CAMURW010000220.1 GCA_947097635.1 uncultured Bacteroidales bacterium | reverse complement strand
TTCTTGCCAGGATCTGTGATGCCACTTGCCATGCCTAAGGCCTCCACCCCCCACACGTTGATATGGTTCTTATGCTTCTTGAAAGGGGCTTTGCCAATGGCGTAGGCAGTGAAGCGCTCTAGGTCGTGTTCCATCTTCTCCAGGTCTTGGGGACCGTAGCCCTCGGGTACTATCACCAGGTCCATGTTCTTGCGTGGGTCGCCGCTATAGTGTAGGGCGTGTACGGGTGTCTTTAAGCGCGTCTGTGCGAATCGTGTCTTGCAATCGTGTGGCGAGGCATTGCCAGAGTGGCAGGAACGCGTTTTGGCTTGCGATGCGGATCCCAGAAGCAACCCCAGATAGTCGTGGTTGTCTTGTTTAAGGCTGGTGTAGCCTGGCGACAGAAATTCTGATGCCGCTTGTCCTTTCACGAGGTAGGCGTCCTGATTGCGGAACTGGTTTTTACTGTCGCGAGCCTGAAAGATAAGATATGCCGTATGGCGTGGTGTGGGAATCTGCACCACTTCCTCGAAGCGTTCTTCTTTGCCGATCGAGCCGTCTTGTTGCAGACTTGCCTCGGGAAGATTACGGTATTCCCCGAAGAGGCTGTTGTAACCCGTGCTGTAGATGACGCGGTGTGTGGCACTGTCCACCAACACCACGCGATAGCGGCCTCCGTCTATGGGGTCGATGGAGTGGCGACCATTACGGCCGGCCCAGAAGCAGCCGCCGTCTGCCAGCATGACTTCCGAGATGCGTTCGCTGTCATGGTTGCCGCTGCGGGTGTACGCCACAAAAGAGCCACGGTCAACGAAATACTTGTTGAACTTGATGTTCTTGTTTGTCGTTACAGTAGGCAAGAACGAATAGTTAGCACGGCTAAGTGTCGTGCCCGATAGTGCTGCTGACTGAGCTTTCAGGATCCCGCCGAAGAGGCACAGAATGGAGAACAAGATAACGTAGGTGGTAATTGTCTTGTGACGCATGGTTTTATTAATAATTTATTGATAATAAATGATGATTATAGGTCTATTTCACCTTTACCCTGGCGGATGAGTTCAATGTAGCTTCCCACGCAGCTAACAATGGTGCTGGGCTCCGTCTTGCCGATGCCGGCATCCACGATGAGGTCCACGCGGGTGCCGAAAAGCTCGTCCATCAACTCGGGGTCGGTGACATA
The DNA here is from genome assembly GCA_947097635.1 of uncultured Bacteroidales bacterium. Taxonomy (GTDB): domain Bacteria; phylum Bacteroidota; class Bacteroidia; order Bacteroidales; family P3; genus Colimorpha. Next base: position 2,333 of record CAMURW010000220.1, on the reverse strand, counting down.
GCCTGTTTCCTCATCGGGTGGGATACGGCGCACGCTGGTGCTTACCAGCGGACATCCCAGTCGCTCTATTATGGTGCGGCATACGCCGTTGTTCGGCATGCGCAGGCCTATAGTCTTGTTGGCATTTTGGTAGTTGCGCGGCACATTGTTGCTGGCATCCATTATGAAGGTGTAGGGGCCTGGCAGGCATTTGTGCAGCAGCTGGTACACGTTCTTGTCCATGGGGCGGGTGTATTCGCTCAGCTGGCTGAGGTTGGCACACAGCATACTGTATTTCGCCTGCTTCAAGCTGTAGCCTTTCAGACGCGCTATGGCTTCTGCGGCTTTTTTGTGCTGCATGCTGCATGCGAAGGCGTAGAGAGTGTCTGTGGGGGTAATGATGATGCCGCCGTCCTCCAGTACCTTCGCTACACGGTCCAGATCGCGCGAACTGGTGTGTTCCTCGTATAGTTTAACTAACATGAGTAGGGTCTCGAAATATGGTTCATAAGGGCGTTATAAAGATAGTTGAGGCTAAAAAGTCCATAAAGTTGAAAGAACAGGGGTTGTTGCCCAATTTCTACCATTGCGCTAAATGGCTGTTGGTTTTCTTAACTTAAGGTACTTTTAACTTTATGGACTTGCTCATTGGAAAGAATGCCGCATTAGCTGTTCATCGTCTCTTCTATTTCCTGCACGGTCTTGGGAATGTGCCTGCCCAGCACGCGGCAGCCATTGTCTGTCACCAGGATGTCGTCTTCGATGCGAATGCCGCCGAAATCTTTCCATTTCTCCAGTTCGTCGAAGTTGACGAAGTCCTTGCAGGTGCCTTCTTTGTGCCACTTGTCTATGAGCGCGGGGATGAAATAGCTGCCCGGCTCGTCGGTGATCACAAATCCTGGCTGTAGGCGACGTCCGCATCGCAGGCTGGCAAGGCCGAACTGTGTGCTGGGACGTGTCTCGTCGTCGTAGCCCACGTTCACCTGCCCGTAGTTTTCCATGTCGTGCACGTCCAGTCCCATCATGTGTCCCAGGCCGTGAGGCATCATCAGGCTGTGTGCGCCGTTGGCCACTATGTCGTCCAGGTTGCCGTGCAGTATGCCCAGGTCTTTGTAGCCCTGTGCCAGTATGCGGCTGGCGGCCTGATGCACCTCTTTGTAGGTGATGCCGGGGCGTGTGACGCGTTGTGCCTCCATGTTGGCTGCCAGCACCAGCTCGTAGATGGTCTTCTGGCGGGCATCGAAATGGCCGCCCACGGGGATGCTGCGTGTAATGTCGCTGCAGTAGTTCATCGCTGTCTCGCAGCCCGCATCCATCACCACCATGCGTCCTTTTACCAGCTTGTTGTTATGGCTGTGGTTGTGCATGGTTTCGCCATGGATGGTCATAATGATAGGGAAGGAGAGGGGACCGTTGCCTTTGGCGGCTTCGCCCTGCATCACTCCTGCCAGCTCGTATTCGTAGCGACCTTCCTGCCCCAGTTTCATGGCCTGTGTATGCATGTTATAGGCAGTGCCGATGGCTTTCTCTATCTCTGCTATCTCCTCTGCGCTCTTTATGCTGCGCTGTTTTATGCAGGCCATGGTGAGGGGCATGCTGGCGTAGCGGTTCACGCCGGTGGTCTTGATGCCCAGCAGGCGGCTTAGCTGCAGCGCGATGTCGGCGCGATAGGGAGCAATGTAATGCACCTTGGTGCCGTTGGCCACTGCCTTGTCGCAGCAGTTCTGCAGGGCTTTCAGGTCGCCGCTGTTGGCCACCCCCACGCTGGCAGCCAGCTCGCTGACGCTGGGCAGCACGCCGGTCCAGATGATGTCGTCGATGTCGTAGTCGTTGGCGAAGAGGTAGTCCTTGCCAGTCTCGCAGTCCAGCACGCCCACCAGGTCTTCGCGTTGCAGGCCGAAGAAGTATAGGAAGGTGCTGTCCTGACGGAAATAATAGGTGTTGTCCGTGTAGTTGCAAGGGGCTTCGTGGTTGCCGGGGATAATGATGATGCCGTGTCCGACATCCTTGCGCAGCTGCTCGCGCCGCGCCATATAAGTCTGTTTAGTGAACATGATGGTTTTTGTTTATATAATTGTTAATCAATTAATTATCCTGCAAGCGGAGGCGACCTTCCGCAGGAGCGGGACTGCAAAAGTACAAAAAAAAAACGATCTGGCAAGAAAAAATATCAGCGTAATAGTAATAGTCAAATCACAGGATAATGGTTTCGGATGCTGTTCGTAACATTGCACCGCAAAACGCAGCATAACGAGGCCGTGGCAAAGAAGTTGAAGAAATGGCGGAGGCGCAACGGCGCGTTGTTGCGGATGAGGTTTGCCCGTCCGTGGCTCGGATACATGAGTGCGGTGGTA
>CAMURW010000219.1 GCA_947097635.1 uncultured Bacteroidales bacterium | reverse complement strand
ATAGGCGTAGGCGGGTACATTTACCGAGTAGGTGGAAGCACCCGATAGCAGCGGAATTCCAGTGTTCACTGTCATCGGCTGTGCCTGCCCCAGCCAAGGCATCAGAGATGGATCGCCCATTAGGTGGTATATCTGCCAATAGTAGTTCTTGAGAGTGGAGGCGGAGGACTGCACAGCCATGTTGCCGGCGGTAATCATGCTTCCGGCAGTGATATTCCACATATCGTGGCTCTCGCCGCTGGTGTGGAAGAGGCGGTCGTAGGCTCCCAGGTTGTTGGCATCGTAGGGGGCATCGTAGTTATTGTTGATAGAGTTTCCGTTGCGCATACCTACTGCCCAGGTGAAGTCCTCGTACCAGTAGGTAACGTTGCTGCCGCCTATGTATGCCACAGCACCGCCATTTGCCTTGCGCAGCAATGCCTCGCCCAGGCATGTCTCGGTGTTGAAGTGGTTGGTGAGGCAGCAGCTGCCAATCATGATGCCGAACTTGTTCCGGTTGGTCATTTCGTTGACATGTGTGGTTGTGAAGTTGGGGAGGTGCCACTCTTCAATGTCGCCGTGCGCGCTGTAATTGACCAGTGCAAAGCCGTCGTTGTAGAAGTCGCGCAATGCGGCAGATGTGGCATTGGCTTGGCTGCTGCCCGTTACCGTGACACCGTTGGGGTGAACGTTGGTATTGTTTTTATAGTATATTATGTTATTAAAGCCATTGCTTCTCTTGACGTACATTTTGGCGATGTAATCCATGGTGGGGTCGCAGTAGCGATAGGCATTGTCGTTGCTGTAACCACCATCCACACCGCTGACGAGTGCCGCACGGCTCAAGAAACTGTCGTCTGGGAAAGCGTATTGCTCATACATCAGGGTCTTCTCGAGTTGCGCTGCGAGCTGTTCTGCGTTTTGTGCCGAGAAACGTCCGTAGTAGCAGTCGGGCAGGTTGTCGCCGTCCGTCCATGTGAAGTAGGTGAGGTCGCTGACGTGTGAATATCCTGCCTGACTGCCCGTGCTGGCAGCAGGAATCTGATCCACGTCGCCTACCAGCAGCACAAAGGTGGGGGCGGGGAGACTGGCAGTGGCGTTGGTGTATTGCTGTTTCAGGAAGTTTTTGACGGAGCTGCCGCCTATGGTGCTGCCATCAGTGTAAGCTATGTCCACCAGCAATCCTTGGCGACGTTTCCAGCTGATGAACTCGTCCAGTTGCCCCTGGAACATATTATGTGCCACGATGAGGTAGCGCAGGGGTGCTGTAAGGCTCACCGCCTTGGGCATGGGCAGGCTGTTGACGATTTGTGCCGTGGTGCCGAAACCATTGCTGTGGTAGCGCTGTTTCATCTGCTGCGTGGCAGCGATGTCGGGCTGCGGCACACTGACGGTGACAGTGAGTTCCTTGCAGATGATGAACTGTGCGGTGACAGGGTTGTAGCGCATCGGCGAGAAGTATACCTCTGCCAGATTGCGGTCTCTCATCACGCCGATGTTGCCCACTCGGATGACGTTGTGTCCCAGAAAGGCATCGGTGGTGTATGCCGTCTCGTTCTTGACGAGCGTGAAAGCGCTGTTGTCGATTTTGCTGCGTGAGGGCTGCTGTGGCATAACGGGTGAGTAGATGTTCAGGGAAGCGGCGGAGACAGTGTCGAAAATGGCGTGGGTGATGTGGTATTCCACATTGCCGCCCAGAGGCACTTCTACTAACTTTACCATAGTGGGGAGGGAGGGCATCCCCATATCGCCATCGGCATCGTAGCCTTCCATGGATAGCACGGAGTATGTGTCGCCTTGATATTGAAAGGCATGCAGCGACAAGGTGTCTGCTCGAAACCGCAGCGTTACTCCATCGTAGTCGTTTGCCAGCATGGAAAAGTTCTGTGCCATGATGCTGACGGCACCGATGACCATTAGGCAGCATAGGATAATTTGTTTCTTCATTTTGATGTTAAGTATGTTACTATAATTGTTTATTTTAGTGTTTGTAAACAGCCTTTTCTTGCAAGAATCCTACAGCAAACTGGTAACGAGCAGGTTGCCCGCATCCATCATTCAGCAATGTAATGCCGTGGTTCAGAGCTCTTTTTGGGCAGCATCGCCATTGCTTCGCCCTGATGCCACCGCGGCCAGTACCGCCAGGGTGGTGCACCATCTATGCGCCGTCCTTTGGTGCTAGTGCTGCGGTGTGATGTTATTCCACGCCTTCGAATGCTTGCCATAACGGGTCGGGAGGCGGAGATGCCGAGATGGCTATTGTGGTGTGTTGCACGGGGTGTTCGAAGGAGATGGAACGTGCATGGAGCGATATGCTCCCGTCGGGGTTGCTGCGCGGTGCGCCATATTTAAGGTCGCCTTTGATAGGGCATCCCAGGTGCGAGAGCTGTGCTCGTATCTGATGGTGGCGGCCTGTCTTGAGGTCTACCTCAACAAGGTGGTAACCGCCTTTGCTCGTGGCCAGCAGACGATAGTCCAGCACCGCGAGTTTGGCATCTTTGTGGTCGGGATTCACCACGAGGGTGCGGTTTCGTTCCTGATCGCGCCACAGATAGTCTTCCAGATGTCCCTGTTGCGGCTGCGGCATATCCTTGGTGATTGCCCAGTATTGTTTCTGTATCTCGCGTCCTTTGATGATGGCGTTCATGCGGCCTAGTGCCTTGGAGGTTTTGGCGAACACCACCACTCCGCTCACGGGGCGGTCCAGGCGATGCACGGTACCGCAGAAAACATTGCCCGGTTTGTTGTCGCGTCCCTTGAGGAAGGCTTTGATGTCGTCTACGAGACAAGGGTCGCCGGTTTTGTCGCTTTGCACTATCTGTCCGCAGCGTTTGTTCACTATGAGGAGATGATTGTCTTCGTATAGGATTTGCTTGGCGAGTGACATCTGGACAATGGGTGCTTTATTAGTAGTAAGCGCAAAACTGTTTTGCGTAATATAAAAACGATGAATATTTACAACCAGACGATATATCGAAATATCTTATTGGGTGAACTGTAACTGTGTTTTGGCTAGAAAGCGTCGGCAAGTATGGTGATGCCATTTCTCACAGTGTCGCCGATTTTCACGTTGATGTGTGCGTCCACTGGCAAGAATATGTCTACGCGGCTGCCAAACTTGATGAAACCGAGTTCCTGGTTTTGCTTCACCTGCTCGTCTTTCTTGGCATAGCAGCAGATGCGGCGTGCCATCACCCCAGCAATCTGTCGCAGCAGAATCTTGTGGCCGTTACAGGCAGTAATGCCTATGCTCGAGCGTTCGTTCATGGAGGACGACTTGGGGTGACTGGCGTTGAAGTAGTTGCCTTTGTAGTAGCGCACATAATCTACAACGCCGTCCACAGGATAGCGGTTGACGTGTATATCGTAGCCGTGCATGAATATGGACAGCATCATGCATTCGCAGTCCAGATACTCTTCTTGGAATGTCTTCTCCATCACGCAGACTATGCCGTCGGCCGGTGCTATCACTTTGTTGCTGTCCTGCACAAAGGTGCGACGTGGTATGCGGAAGAAGGCCGTGAAGAA
>CAMURW010000218.1 GCA_947097635.1 uncultured Bacteroidales bacterium | reverse complement strand
TGCTTGCTGCTGCATGCGCCAACGGTCGCTGCGTTCGAAGATGCCGTCGATGCTGCGCATGAAGTCACCTGCCATGTAGTTCTTCACCAGTGCCAGTTCCTCGTCGCTCACAGGCTCGTCGCATAGGTGGCTTAGTTCCTTGTATATCTCTTCCACCGCCAGGTCCGTCGCGCCGCCGTTCACATCGGCAGTGACATAGAAGATGGTGCTGCCTCTCAGCACGTCCGTCTGACTGTAGACACCATAGGTGTAGCCCTTGTCCTCGCGGATGTTGCTCATCAGGCGGGAGCCGAAATAGCCGCCCAGCAACGTGTTCAGCACCATGAAATCCGTGTAGCGCGTGTCATCCCATCGCCAGGGCAGCAGGCGGCCTATGCGGATAGTGGACTGCACGGCGCCGTCTATGCGCCGGCGTTCCCGCACGGTAGGACGCGGCGAGGGTGCCAGGTCGTCCCAACCAAACACCCTACCCTGGCGTTCCATGCCAGCTTGCCCCTCCTGTATCTTCCTCCCTCCGAAACTGCGACAATAGTATTCCGGCAGGCGGTCGTCGATATATCCCGACAGCTGCAGTTTTGCGCCTTGCAGAGAGTAGCTGGAGCGATAGAACTCCGCCACGTCCTGCAGCGACAGCTTGTCCACGTCGTCAGGCGTGGCATATCTCCCGAACGGATGCTGTTCGCCATAAAGCGCGCGGTAGAACAGGTTACGTGCCACATAGCCGGTGCGCTGAAGATTGCCTTGTAGCTGCTGGCGCCGTTTGGAGCAGTAGATGTCGAATTCGTGCTGCGGGAACGTTGCCTCGGTGAGCATTTCGTGCAGCAGCGAGAAGATTTCACCAGCATATTTGGGCAAGCAATATACGCTAATGGTAGAACCCAGCAAGTCCATGTCGCGATCCACCACCGCTCCTCGTCCGTCTATCATCTCGGCAATCTGCTGTACACTGCGGCGTGGCGTGCAGATGCCTAACAGCTGGCTTGTGGCATCTGCTTGCAGCAGTTTCTGCTGGTAAGAGGTCCCCGCCTCGAAGATGAAGTCGGCTTTGGTGATTTCGATATTGTCATCAGGGAACAGCAGCAGCCGTTCGCCTCCCGGCAGGGCATATTCGCTTGGAGTCAGACCGCTACGGTCTATGCTGTTAATGTTTAGTGTCAAGGGGACGATGAGTTTTTGAAAATGGGGAAAACGTTTTTGCTCCTGCTATCAGAACTGCACGGTGAACTTTACGTTCACTTGGCGGCCAGTGAGGGTATTTGGTACGGGGTAGTAGGTGTTCGTGTAGTCGGACACCCAGATGTATGAGATCACGTTGTCGCGGTTGAAGAGGTTGAATACATCCAGTGTGACCCAGATGTCCTTCACGCGGCGAAACAATTTCTTGTCGTGTAGCTTCTCGAAGCGGCTCAGCTGGATGGTGTTACCCCAGTCCACGCGGAAGTAGGCGGGCAAACGGAATTGCACGGCCCTGTTGCCGAACGGCGACACTACTGGCAGGCCGCCTCCGGTGATAAAGCTGAGGCTCATCTGCCAGAAGGGGAACTGCGGCACGTAGTCTTGGAAGAAAAGTTTGAAAGAGAGCCGCTGGTCAGTGGGGCGGTCCAGCCACCCCAGCGTGTCGCCCAGCATGTCCTCCTGCGCCTTCATCCAGCTGAGGCTGGCCCACGACTGGATGCCTGGCACAAACTCGCCATTCAGCCTCATGCTGAGACCCGTGGCGTAGCCTACGGCGTCGTTGGTGGCATCGTAGCGTAGGCGCAGGTTGTCCACACGGTAGGTCACCAGGTCGGTGATGTATTTATAGTAGAGGTCCGCGGTGAGCTGGAACGGACGCTGCCATATCCGGAAGTCGTACACCGCCGTCAGCATAGCCTGATAGGAATGCTGGGGGGCGAGGTCCAGGTGCAGCGTGCCGTCATCGCGGCGATATTCCCTATAGAATGGTGCCTGATTGTAGATGCCGGCGGCGAAGCGCAGCAGCAAGTCCTCCTGCTGATGCGGACGGTAGCCCACGCTGAGGCGCGGGCTCACCATGAGATGCGTGGCCTGATGGCGGTAGTCGCCGGTGTGGTGGTACGACGTGTCCGCAGCAAGGCTGTAGAGCTGTCCTCGCACTCCTGCCCCCAAGGTAATGCGGTCGTGCGAGGGGGTGAGGAAGGCAAAGTCGCGATACAGAAAGGCGGCGGCGCGGTTGTGGGCCACCTGATTGCGTGCCACGCAGAAATTCTGCAGCAGTGGAGCCTGCGGCTGGTTGGTGCTGTCGCCAGGGATATCGGGCACGAAAGGTAGCGTGTAGCCTGCACTGTCCACCCATTTCCATTCCCTCACGCGGTCATCTATCGTCTCGCGCTGCAATCGCACGCCAAAACGCCAGTCGCCCAAGTCCGCATAGCGCACGCCGCGCACTTCGGCGTTCCACACATGGGTGGCAAGATAGTTGCGCGCATGCTCCAGATAACTCCCCACGCCACGGTCCACGCGCTGGTCTCCCGTGTCTGCGACACCGGCGTGCAGCTCGTAGAGCCAGTATTGGCTTTGTATGTCGTAGATTTCGCTTTCTACGTTGCGTTGCGCGCTGGCAGTCCACCGCCACTGCCACAGGTCGCTGGGGCGAAAGTCGAAAGTGACGGCGGCAAGGGCGGTGCGGTAGCGGTCCTGCTCCTGCCCGTCGAAATAGATATCCAGTTCCAGGCTCTCCATGAAGTGTCCGAAGGTGGTAGTCTGGCTTTCCGGTATCAGTCCGTAGGCGTTGCGCGACAGTATGGCCAGCAGCTCCGCCCTCAGTTTTGGTGTCAGCTGGTAGCCCAGCAAGCCCTGGAAGTCGGTGTAGTGCGTAGTGTAGTCGCCTTTGGTGTCCAAGCTGCCGAACACATAGCGGTTGTTGTGGCGCCGGAAGCCCAGGTTGTAGTCCATCTTTCCTTTCAGCAGCGTGCCGTGCAGGTTGGCGTTGACACCCAGCAACGATGCGCTGAGCGATCCGCCGAAGGGTCTCTGCCGCAGGGTGTCGCCACGAGAGAAATAGCTGCCGGGGCGGCCTTGCTGGTAGGTGATATCCAGCACCGAGGACATCCTGTCGCCATAGGTGGCATCGAAGCCGCCTGGCGAGAAGTGGATGTTGCGTACCAAGTCGCTGTTGATGATGCTCATGCCTTCCTGCTGCGCACTGCGTATCAACATAGGGCGGTACACCTCTACATTGTTGATGTAGACGAGATTTTCATCGAAGGAGCCTCCTCTCACGCTGAACTGCGACGACATTTCGTTGTTCGACGACACGTCCGGCAATGTTTTCAGCAATGCTTCCACGCCCTCGGCAGGCCCCGTCAGATGCTGCGTTTCTATCTTCTCTATGTTGTCGAAGGCGGTGCGGTCGCGCTTGTAGCCCACCACCTCCACGCCAGGCTGCACGATAGCGTCGGGGCTCATGCGCAGGGTCAGCTGCAAGGCACTGTGTCCCCGCAGCATCAGCACCGTATCGAAAGTTTTGTAGCCCACATAGCTACAGCGCAGGGTGGCGCTGTCCATTTAC
>CAMURW010000217.1 GCA_947097635.1 uncultured Bacteroidales bacterium | reverse complement strand
CCACCTTCATCTGTGGTGCCGCCGACCGCACTGACTCTGTGGTGCATTACAGGAAAGAAGACCTCTTCACCTATACCTACAGTAACGGGACGGGCATTGTAACCTTCAACAACGGCAACATCTTTCCCTACAACTTGCGGGAGGGCCGCCTGATAATGCAAGGCTGCATATACTATAAGAAGTAATTGGCTATTCTTTGTGGCCAGAGGCCCACGCCACTATGCCGTTTACTATTTGTAGGGGAGCGTGGAATGCGTCGATAATGAGACTCGCTTGTGAATAATACTTCTCACGGACAGCGAGTTGTGTCTCAATGTATTGGCGCATCTCTTCGGGAGAAAGGTCGTGTAGCAGCGGACGCTGATGTTTGCGATGACTGCGTTCGTATCGCTGCATCACGTCATCGACTCTGAGTTTCAGATACACACAATAGCCGTGTTGAAGGATGAACTGCATATTATCGTTGTAGCAAGGAGTGCCCCCTCCACAGGCAATCACGGCATCGTTCATCATTCCCGTGGACGTTAATGCACTTGTCTCCAGTTTACGAAAAGCGGTTTCACCATAGCGCTTGAAGAGGTCACTTACAGAGAAGTGGTAACGTTCCTCTATAATATCATCCAAATCCACAAAATCGTATCCCATTTGGTTCGCAAGATGCATGCCAATGGTGCTTTTACCGCTAAACATATAACCAATTAAATAGAGACGCATGGAGTGGCAGGTGACGGATATATGAATACCTAATAATATTATGAGTGCCTAATAATATATTGTGTATGTTTGTTCGGTCTTGTTTCCTACGGCATCGGTGAGAATGATTCCGACGCTGTTTGTACCGCCGTGTAAGGCTGCGGAAGGGTCTATATACAAAGCGGCCGTCTTTCCGTCGTAGCGGCTTAGCACCCAACTGCCGTTCACATAACAGTGATATGTTGCCACTCCACTCAGGTTATCCGATACCTTTATTCGCCACACCGTACCCTTAGCGTAACGCCCTCCGCTGCGAAGATTGACGGGCGTGAGACTGGGGGCGATAGTGTCCAGTGCGATGCCGAAACTGCCGAAGTCGCGTGCGGAGCCTATCAGCATGTCGTCCTGTCTGCTTGTGGCGAGGGCATTCATACGCATGCCGTTTATGCTCACTATTACCATCTTGTTGCGCAAGGCCGTGTCCTTGACGGGTGGAACGGGCATATAGATGCACATGCTCTTGTGGGGTGGCAAATCGTTGCGCTGCAACCTAATATTGTGCAAACTGCTAAGCAGGCGTGCGTGCGGAGCTACACTGTACAGTAGCAAGTCGTTATCGTAGATGGTGCCTTCTTCCATCACCAGCCGAAATCCAGGCTTTCCGATGTCGTTGCGCTTGAAATAGGACGCAGCAATGCCGTGATGGTCTATCCCTGGCACATGGCCGGCTGCATCTTTCAGCACTGGTGCAGCCAAGGCTTTTATCCAGAACGTGCGGCTCGCGGAGTTGCCTTTATAGTCCAGTGCCACATAGGTGAGTTTGTGCTTCGTGCCAGCGGCAAAGCTCAGATTGCCGTTGCCGTTGGAGGACTGGCACCAACTGTTGTGATTGCCAGGCAGCTGCCGCGTCACCACAAAAGTGCGGCGGCTACGCAGATACTCCGGATAATCCAGGATGGCGTTAATAGCCCTCGTCTCTTCGAATAGGAAGGTAGGTATGCTGTACCTAAAAAAGAGGCTGTCGTCCACATAAAGTTCTATACGTTCCACGCCGTTCTTGCCTGGGCTGCCCTGCGAGATGTCGGTGGCGTAGATGCCCGTGTAGAAACGTCCGCTCACGGTGAGGGTGTCAAGCCAAGGGGTGCGTCGTTGTCCTTTCTTGGCATTAGTGCTACCCAGCAATGAGATGGGGGCTTGCCTGCCATTTATCTTTGCCCCATCGTCGGCAGGATATACTTTAATGTCACGGATGATGGGTTCGATATTGTCTTGATAAGGGAGGCCGAAGTATAGCGGATTGATAGGTTGGTCGTTATGTGCATAACGTATGTCGTAATGCAGATGAGGTCCGCCGCTGCTGCCACTATTGCCGGCATGTGCTATCAGTTGCCCTTTCTTTACACGGATGGTATCGTCAGGGCTGGCATCAAAGGCGTAGACATGGTGTGAATACTGATAACTACGTACCCATTCCCCTATCTCTCCGGCGAAATCGAGCAGATGCATATACACCGTGCAGTAGCCATTGGGGTGAGTGATATACAACACCTGTCCTCCTCCCCACGGCGAGATATTTATGCGCGACACGTAACCATCGGCAGGAGCATATACCGCTTCTCCCTCCTTATTGCCGATACGTATATCCATGCCGCTATGAAAATGATTGGGACGCAGTTCGGCAAAAGAGGCAGAAAATGCCAAGGGACGGCGCAGGGGCGAAGAAAAATAGTCTTTAGGAAATTTAGCATCGGCCGGTTGTGCCTGCATCGCAGAAGATGCTATTATGAGTGCGAGTAGTATGACGTATCTTTTCAACTTCGGGATAGTTATGGGGTGATGGGTGATAGGTAGCGTGTCCTATTCTTTGATATCGTTCATCAGTTCTTTTGCCGTTTGTAGCGCAGCGTGTGTTGGCGGGTAACTGCTGAGCATAATGGCTATTTCGTCGAGGCGTTCCGACTCCGACAGTTCACGGATGCGGCTGACGGTACGTTGGCTGTCACCGTCTACAGATTTAGACACCTTGAGCTGATGACTGGCTTTGGCTGCTATCTGAGGCTGGTGCGTAATGGCTATCACTTGCATGCGACGGGCCATGTGTTGCATTATGGTGCCCACGCGTCCCGCTATGTCGCCGCCCACGCCGCTGTCTATCTCGTCAAAGATAATGGTAGGCAGCAATTGTTGCTGCGAGATGACGGATTTGATGGCAAGCATCAATCTACTCAGTTCGCCGCCACTGGCCACCTTGCCTATCTCACGTAGCCCCCCTCCCCGGTTGGCGTTGAACAGCAACTGCACCTGATCATGGCCGTTGGCGTTGTAATCGGAAACTGCGGTAAGGCTCACTTTTATCTGCGCTTCCTTCATGCCCAGCTGTGTCAGGATGTGTGGCAGTGTCTGTTCCAGTGCTATGGCTGCATTCCTGCGTTGCTGTGTGAGCCTGGCCGCCAGTTGCTGCACTCTGTGGTAGGATTGGTCTACAGCCTCCATGGTGCGGTGTATCTCTTCGTCCATGGTGGCGATGCTCCGCAAATGATTGTTCAGCTGCTGCTGGATGCCAAGCAGTTCCCTGATGTTGTTTACATTATGTTTCTTCTCCAGCTGGTAGATGGTGCCCAAGCGCTGTTCCACCTCTGCCTGTCGCTGCGGTGATGCCTGGAAGCGGTCGTCCAAGCGATGTGTTTCTTCCACTATGTCGCGTAGTTCTATGAGTGCGCCTTCTAAACGGTTCTGCAGCTCGGCTATTTCCTTGCTGTATTGTGCCACCTTGCCGAGACGACTTTTTGCCATGTCCAAGGCGGACAGGGCCGAGGTCTCTTCGTTGTCTTCGGCAACGGCGCACAGCACTGCAATGG
>CAMURW010000216.1 GCA_947097635.1 uncultured Bacteroidales bacterium | reverse complement strand
TCTTTAGGGTTGCGCATCACAATGAGGTCACTGTAACTGGATACCATTACGATGGTATCGTGCAGGCTTTCTCCTTTCGACTGACTCGTAGCGGCGGGGTTGCTGAAGCCGATGACGCGTGCGCCTAGTTGGTTGGCAGCACTTTCAAAACTGAGACGTGTGCGCGTGGAGGGCTCGAAGAACAGTGTGGCTACTACTTTGTCGCTGAGAAGGGGTTGTTTTGGGCTCTTTTCGAACTCTTCAGCGATGTCCAGCACCTGGACGTAATCTTCTTTGTTGAAGTCGGTGATGGAGATGAGGTTGCGTCCTTTCAGATTACTCATGATATGAATTGATTTAATATATTCTTGACTTATATTCGTTGTATAGAACTACTCATCGACTTCTCGCAGGCCTTGGGATGTTTCCATGACGCTTTTGAGGGGACGTGTCGTTGGTTTATAAAAAAAAGCGACAATCAATTGCCGCTTTTAAATAAAAACAAATATCTTACCGCAGTAGCACCGAAGGGTACTGACTTGTTATTATTCAGCATCTTATCGAGTCTTTGCGAAATCATTGTCGTAAACTTTCATGCGGCAAAAGTACAACCTTTTTTTTAATTGTGTGAAAAAAAGTGTGCCTCCTGTGTTGAAAAAGTGTTATTATTGAGGAAAACTATGTGAGACATAGTGCAGTAGGAAGACTAATAAAAACCGAGGTGTGGTTTTATTTAGCGGGATGTCCCTTTTGTCTCAGTGCCACGCGGAGTTTTTTAAAGTAAAATGCAGCAAACATATTCTTGCCGAACATCTTCTTGTAGTATCTATTATATATGATGTATTTCCAGCTGCGGCGTCCCACGCGCATCAAGGTGCCATGCTCGCGGAGATGAAATTGGCGAAATATCTTTTCGAACGGAATGGCAGCGGCATCAGCCATATCCAGTATTATGGTGTCTGCCTTGTCCTGTGTGTTGATGTCTGGGGTGTCGAAGTATTTTTCCAGGTGCGCTTCGGGGAATAACTGGTGGCAATAGGCTGTCAAGGCATCGGCGAAGTGTGAGAAGGTGGCACCATCCTTTTCCTTTTTCATCGTTGCCAGACTTTTGTCGTCCAGGCTCTTTAGCAGCAGCGTCCAGTCCACGCAGGTTTTTAACGACACGGGGTAGTCGAAGAAGAGGGTGTCGTAGCAGGCATGGGCGGCGAAAAACAGTGCTTGCCAGGCTGGCGGCATATCCAGAGGTGTACGAGAGTCGTAGCGGCTGCGGTCGTCAGGAAAGAAAAACAGGTGTTGATGGGCCTCTATGGTGACACCGTGGAAACGGAAAGTAATGTGACGGGGATTACTTCGTTGGCAGGATATGCCGTGTGCTTCCATCCGCAGTGCCAATGCTTCGGTGTATGGTCCTGTGTAGAGGTCTATGTCGCAGAACGTGCGATGTTGTGGGGTGGGGTAGAGGTGTGCCAAGACGAAACCTTTCACCGCTTGCAGTGGCAGGGGAGGCAGGTCTTTGTCTGTCCCCTTGCTTTCCTTGGCCAGCAGCGCATTTAGTGTCGTCAGGGCTTCCTGTGCTTTGCCATAGTTGGCTTCGCAGGCTTCCTTCTGTGCCACCAGCGTCATGATTACCTCTTTTGGGGGACGCTGTGTAGGCGGCAGCCGTTCTACGGCATCGCACAGCAGGACGCTGATCTTGTTGCGGTGGGCTTCGTGGGCTATGTCGTGCCATTCTTCCTGGCTGCGCGAGAAGTTCTGGGGCAGTGCGGTGCCGAAGATAATATAACGTAACAACGGTATCAAGGGAGGGACGTGTATTTGTGGGGTAGCTTGGCATGAGACCCACCGCTTATGCCTGTGCGTTCTTTTGTGCGAATGAGGTATTTTCGCGGAAGACGCGCGCTATGCGGCAGGTGATGGAGAAAGTGTGGTGCACGACGATGTTGCCCATCATTCGCGGTCTGCGACGTGTGGGCGTGGCAAAATAGAGTGAGTTTGCGGTAGCTGCGGCATCTTTGCGGAAGTGCAGGATGTCGCTCCAAGGAGAGCATTTCACTGCCAGCACGCGCATATATACGTAGAGGTAGCGGTCGTAGAGTGGCTGCACAATCGTGTTCTGCTGTGCCAGAGTGTGCAGCTTGGCGAAGAATCTCAGGCAGTCGTCCACGTTGTGCCTGCTTTGCGTTCTGCTCCAGCGTTTGTATGCGTTGCCGCGTGGCGATTTGCCGTAGCTGTGGCTCTGGTCAAAGCAGTAGAACATCAACTCGTCGTAGTTTGCCAGGGTATGTGCCGCCTCCAGACAACTCAGTATGAAGTAGGAGTCTTCCATCAGCTGCATGTTCTCGGGATAGGCGAGGTGGTTCTGTTTCAAGAAGTCGCGACGATAAAGGTATGTCGTGTGATCCAGGCAACTGGTGAGGGGTTTCATCAGCGACATAGGGTTGCGCGTCGTGCGGCTCTCTACCAGCATGCTGTCTAGCATCCTTTGCGTGGCGGTGTCAGAGGCTCCCATCCGTTCCGTGTTTTCCACCCTCTCCTCCATCTTCGCCTGCTTGTCGGCGAAGTCTCTCAGGCCGTCTTCTGCTGCTATCAGTGTGCGATCGTTTTTTACCATGGGGCCCAGTTTGAACAGATCAGGTGCTGTCTCTGTTAGTGTGGTGCCTGCTTCGTCGACCTGCACCTCTTTTATCAGGTCCAAGAACGTGTCGATGGCGCTGTTGGCTATGTAGTCGTCGGCATCCACGAAGGTCAGGTAGTGCCCTGTGGCCTCTTGTATGCCGCGGTTTCTTGCTGCCGCTGCACCTTGATGCTGTTGTTCCACCAGCTTCACTTGTCGCCAGCTTTTCTGCATGAGGAAGGTGCGTAACTTGGCAAGTTCGCTGCTCTCCGAGCCGTCGTCGATGATGATGACTTCGTAGCTTTCGGCTTTCAGGCTGGTAGTTAACGAGCGAATGCAGCGCTTCATGGTGGCACCGTTGTTGTAGTATGGAACGAGGATGGATAGCTGCATTGTTGTTCTTGTTATGTGTAGTGTAGTTTTTAAATAAAAAGGGGGACGCCTGTTGTATTTATCACCCACTTATGGAAAAAGTGTGGAAGGCATCCCCTGAAATTAATAGAATTAAAACAAATAGGCTTCTCAGCCTAAACATGTTTCATGTTATTTGCACGGCACGTTCTGCACCACCGCCAGCAGGTAGTCATAAAATTTCTTCACGCTGTCGATGTTAACGCGTTCCACGGGGCTGTGGGGACTCAAGATGGTGGGTCCGAAGGACACCATATCCCAGTTGGGATACACGCCGCCCAGCAGTCCGCACTCCAGTCCGGCGTGGATGGCCATCACCTTGGGTTCGTTGCCGTAGAGGTTTTTGTACACTTCTTTCATCTCTTTGAGCAGTGGACTCTGCATGTTGGACTTCCAGCCGGGATAAGCTCCGGTGAGGTCGCATTTTCCGCCTGCCAGTTCTGCCAGGCACACCAGGCGTTCTGCCAGGGCATCCTTGGCGGTGTCCACGCTGCTGCGCAGTAGTGCCATCAGTTCGAATTTTTTGCCGTCGGTGACCACGCGTGCCA
>CAMURW010000215.1 GCA_947097635.1 uncultured Bacteroidales bacterium | reverse complement strand
AGCCGCTGATACGCTGTGTGGCGGGCTTGAGGTGTACTGGACTTGGGCGACGCTTCCGCCCATAATCCTAAATAATAAGTTGGCGTGTTTTCTGCTTATGCCTTTCGGAGTTGCCCACGTATCCCTCAGAAAATGTATTTACCCGCTGTTCTGTTCCCTAGATATCCCCACAGCCATTATTATACGATGTCCGCAAGAAATTGACTTGCGGAATTTAGGTCATACTATAAGAATAAATGCATCATAAGTGCGGAACGGGTGCTGGCCCTTATGGTGTGAACAGCATGCATGTGGCTCGAATTGTAGACGGCAAGGCGTGATGTGCCAGCCGGTGGGGCAATGCTGTAGCTACCCGACAGCCTGTGGAGTGGGCTTGGGGAAAAGGGAAAGCCTTGCTGCCATTGGCAGCAAGGCTTTCCGTGGATTAAAGTAGCGGGAATGAGAATTGAACTCATGACCTCCGGGTTATGAATCCGACGCTCTAACCAACTGAGCTACCCCGCCGTGAAATCGGGTGCAAAGGTACACATAATTTTTAATGTGACAATTTTTTTTTTAATTTATCTCCTCCACATACTATTCCTCAACCATTGTCGTTATTTTATAAATCACTTGAAATTAGCAGGCTATGTCCGAAGAACGAGATAAAATACTTTATTCAAATTTTGACTACGAATCGGCTATCAGTGTCGAGAAAGGAGTGCAAAAACCCGAGCAAATCAACAATTTTTACCTAAAAAACGTAAAAAAGTTGAAACGCACGGAACTGTCTGTGGATGAGTTGGTTGATGGCCTTTTGCAGGGCAACCGCGTGATGCTGGGCAGAGCCATTACTTTGGTGGAGAGTGCGCTGCCGACACACCAGCAGAAGGCGCAGCAGGTGATAGAACGTTGTTTGCCCTACAGCGGCAATAGCATACGTCTGGGTATCACCGGCGTGCCAGGAGCCGGCAAAAGCACGCTGATAGAGGCTCTTGGCAAGATGCTTACCAACCACAACCACAAAGTGGCAGTGCTGGCCATAGATCCCAGCAGCGAGCGCAGCAAAGGCAGCATATTGGGCGACAAGACGCGCATGGAAGAACTGAGCGTGGACCCCAACGCATTCATACGTCCTTCCCCGTCGGCAGGGTCGCTGGGCGGCGTGGCTCGCAAGACGCGGGAAATAATCACGTTGTGTGAAACTGCAGGCTTCGATGTGGTGATAGTGGAGACTGTGGGCGTGGGGCAAAGCGAAATAGCAGCACACAGCATGGTGGACTTCTTCCTGCTGCTGCAATTGGCAAACACTGGCGACGAGTTGCAAGGCATCAAGCGCGGCATCATGGAAATGGCTGACATGATTGCCATCAACAAATGCGAACTGGATCGTACGCGCAGCGAATTGTCTGCCACGCAGTTTCGCAATGCCCTGCATCTTTTCCCCATGCCGGACAGCGGATGGATGGTGAAGGTGATGCTGTGCAGCGCCTACACGAAAGAGGGGATTCTGGAACTGTGGAACAATGTGATGGAATATGTGACTTTCACCAAAAGGAACGGCTATTTCTATCAGAAAAGACGTGAGCAGACGCTTCGCATTCTCAACGAAACCATAGAACACCAGTTGCGCGACCGTTTCTATGGTGCGTCGGGAATGGAGCAACGTCTGAAAGCCGCAAACCAAGATATTCTGGACCACAAACTAAGCCCTTATGCTGCCGCCGACAAGCTTGTGGACGAGTACTTTAAATAAATCCCAATGGGCATCCGCCCCCTATGGTGCGCAAAAAAGGGAGACGAACCTACTTCGTCTCCCTTTTTTTGCGCGCAACCACGGGGTGTATGAGGCTAATTCTCTGCGTCTCTCTCTGTCTCGGGTACTAAGTTGTCCCAGTTCAGACGGATAGGGTAGACATCGTCTTTCACTATAGTACCGGGAAATAGTTCCTTGCAGCGCTGCAGGAAGCGAAAGGCATCGAGGCGAGTGATGAAGTCGCCCACCACGACTTTGAAGTTTGGCTCTGTGTAGATAACGTAGGCTTCCACGTCCGGGAAGGTGGTCTTGAATGCATCTTTCTTCCTGAAGGCCTCGGTGCGTGAGTTGCTGCCACTGAGCGACGCTATCTGAATGCGATAGCCCGGCACCGTTTTTACTTGGTCGTTGAACTCGACGTGCTTTTTCACTAAGTCGTTGACTTTCACGTCTCCCACCACTTCGAAAACTCCTTTGCCACGATAGGTTGCACGTCCTTGTGCGAACAAGTTTCCTGCAGACACGACGAGGAGCAGCAGATAAAGTATGTTTTTCTTCATTTTTTTTCGGGTAGTTAAGGTTTCTGTGTGGCGAGCCGTATGTATGCTGGCGGCCGGGGTTATCTGCCCAGGGCCTCGTCTTCGGGACGTATGGACAGCACGGGACGCGTGGACAGGTGCAGCATCTGTTCCGCCGTGGACCCTAACAGCCATTCGCTAATGGCGCTCTCCTGCTCCGTCATGATGGCTATCATGTCGGCGTTCATCTCGTCGGCACGTTTCAGTATTACGTCGGTGACATTCTTGTTGTCCACGTCTTTGCGCTCAATGTCGTGTTGTATGCCCTTGCTGTAGAGGAACTTGTCCACCTGCAACACGTAGTTGTTTACAATGCCGCGCACGCTGCTGTTGCTGCTCGAGGAGTATAATGCCAGGATGTGTATCTTGCTGCCGAACGCCGCCGCAAACTTAGCCGCCACGGGCACTTTCTGGCGAGTGGACAGTGTGCTGTCCAGCGGCACCAGGATGTCTTCCAGAGCCTTGTTGAAGTTGAAGCCCTCTCTGATGCAGAGCACGGGTACGTGGCTCTCTGTGATGGTGGCGTAGGTGTTGCGGCCTATCCAGTTTTTCTTATAGCCACTCATGCCGTTGGTGCCCACTATTACCAGCGAGGCATTGTCTTCCTTGGCCTGCTCCACCAGTTCGTGGCTCACTTTGCCCACACGCAGCACATATTCCAGTTTAATGCCTTTCAGCAAAGACTCTACGGCAGCGTTGCGGCGCTCTATCTCTTCCCGTATCTTGCCTTCATCCTCGTTGGCACTTGTTTTTACATAGACAAGGCGTATGTCGTTTTGCCAGCGGTTGGCAATATCTATAGCTAAATCCACGGCAATGGCGGACCCTGCCGAGAAGTCAAAACCTACTATTATGTTATTCATAATCAATTCAATATTTTTAGTTACTCATGGGCATAAATACCTTACGTCGTGAGGCACGCACATACAAATATGTGAGTGGAATGCCAGGAAGGCATCTACGTAATATCGCGATGCAAAAATACTATTTTTTTTCATTATCCCAATAAAAATAAAAAAAATGTCGATAATTCTTTTTTTTGTTTTGTTATTTTCCGCTAATATTTTATCGAATAATGCTGTGCCACACTGACTTTCAGTCTTGTCAATTTCGTTTTGCAAGCAGTGCAAACCACACGGAGAAGCGATGCTGTAGAACACCGAAAAGATATTTTTCTTTCCTCTTCTTTTTTGATTTACAATATATTGTTGACGCTGTACATAAAAATATTAAGATTTTAGCCTACAATTGATA
>CAMURW010000214.1 GCA_947097635.1 uncultured Bacteroidales bacterium | reverse complement strand
GGTGTCCGGCGACATTTTCGACAATATTGCCCCCAGCAATGCCTTGCGCACACGTTTCGTGGAATACGTCATGCAACTGCACGACTCCAGCCCCTCGTCCGCCATCGTCATCACTGCCGGTAACCACGACAGTGGGTCGCTGTTAGATATTGAGAAAAAATTATGGCGTTACCACAACGTACATGTTTTCGGAACCTGTCAGCGACACGCCAACGGTTCCTTCGACCCCACTCAGTTCATCGTGCAGCTGGAAGGAAAAGGCAACGTTGTGGCGACACCCTATTTCTACCTTTCCAACTATCCTGCAGCCACAGAAGGACTGCCTGTGGCAGAACGTCCCCAAGCATTCTATCAGTTGCTGCTCGACGAGGTATTGAAGCACAATGAGGCACAGTTGCCCGTAGTGTTGATGGCACATCTCGCGATACAAGGTTGTAACACGAGAGGGCACGAAGAAAGTATTGGACGCATCGAGACGTTGCCGCCAAGCCTGCTAGGACAAGGCTACGACTACGCAGCACTAGGGCATATCCACAAACCACAGACGCTAACGCCGGGAGGGAAAGGCATCATACGCTACTGCGGTAGCCCCATTCCTCTCAGCTTCACCGAGGATTACCAGCATTCCGTAAGTCTGGTGGAGATTGCTTCCCACAACAGCGACCCCATTATCACCGAGCTACCCATCACACCGCTACGCCAGATGCTCACACTGCAATCCAACAGTCTGGACGAAGGCATCGTTATGCTGGAAAAACTGTCATCAGAGGAACATTCCTACGTGCGCCTGCTCGTCAACACCAACGAGCTGCTGCCGCCCAATGCCAATGACCGCGCTCGCAAAGTCAGCGAAGGCAGAGCATGGAACTTCTGCGAGGTACGAGCCATACAACGAGATGAAGAAAACACCAGAAAAGAGACCGCACAAGCAACTGGGCTGGCCGACATCCATCAGATACAACAACTGCACCCCATGGAGATAGCAAAAGAATATATGCAACGCATAGGAAAGACACTCAGCGACACACAATACATGTTGCTGAACGAGGCGGTGGAATCGGCACGCCATCCCAAGGAAGCACAGAAAGGAGAAGAGCAGCATGAAAATTAAGAGGCTTAGTATACACAACATTGAGTCGCTGCAGCAAGCGAACATCGATTTTGACACTGCCCCGTTGCGCGATGCCGAACTGTTCCTCATTTTCGGCGAGACGGGGACTGGCAAGACCACTATCCTCAATAGCATCTGCCTAGCCCTCTACAATGCCACACCAGCACTGAAAGCTATCAACGACAATGGCACGGACACAGAGAACATACAAATCAATAACCCCCAACAACTGCTCCGCAGAGGTAGTGCAGAAGGCGAGGTGGTGCTGACTTTCGAGGGCAACGACGGCAAAAGTTACTCTGTCAGCTGGAACACACGGCGCGCACATGGCAAGGCGGACGGCAAGCTACAAGGGGTGAAACGCAGTCTGGAATGCATCACGGATGGCACAAAGTGGCAAAAAGAAAAAGAAATTGGCGAGAAGATACATGACATCGTAGGGCTTAGTTTCGACGAGTTCTGCCGCACCACGTTGCTGGCGCAGGGACAGTTCACCATGTTTATCAACGCTGATCCCAAAAGCAAAAGTACCATCTTGGAAAAGCTGACCGGCACAGAGATTTATGCACAAGTAGGCAACGAGATACACCTCCGTCTCATCGATGCCCGCGATCGCTGTAAGACGCTGCAAGACAATATCGAAGGTGCCAGGCTGATGACAGAAGAGGAGCGTCAACGAAAGTTAGAAGCCCTCTGCACGCTGAAGGAGCAATACGATGCCGGCCACCAGAACGCAAAACACGCCGAGAAGACTATTGCTTGGTTGGAAGCCGCAAACGACATTGCTACATCTACAAAAGAAGTCGCCTCCCGTATCGCAGTACTGCAACAGAAACGCGACAGTGACTTGGCAAAACAAACTGATGCCACGCTTAGAGACTGGGATGCCAGCCAGGAAGTGCGAACCCTCATTACCAACGCCGAGGAGGAGCAAAAAACGAGGGAGATACTTAGCACCCAACTAGATAGTGGCAGGCAAGAACTCCTCACCTTGCTGGCGGGACAGCAGGCAATGCAACTACGTGCGCTGAAGCAGGAGCAAGAGTTGGCACAATTGAAACAAGAGCAGCAGCAGGATAATACCAACCTGCAGATGTATCAGGAACGCGGCACGGCAAAAATGCTGGCCGGCGCCATTGTACAAAAGCGGCAAGAGATGGATGACAAAACGAAGAAGGTGCAGGCAGAAGAGGATAGCGTGCAGAAAGAAAACAAGAAACAAGGCGAGCTGCAACGCACGCTGCAGGAACTTCAAGAGGCAGAGCGTGCACAAGCACAGAAAGAAGAGGCCTTGCACCGGCAAACCGAAAGGATACAGCTTCAACAGCTCAGCGACAGGCTGACGCAAAGCGGTGGACAGGTGTCCTCGTTGGAAAAGGCAGCAACACTATTAGCCAGTTACCGCGAGAAAAAGCAAGACACCGAAGAGCAGGGCAGGAAGCTGGAATCGCTGAAAGCACAACGCGTCGAGAACGAAGAGAACATAAAAGAGATGCTGAAAAGATACAATTCGCAGGCAAAGAATACAACAAGACTTCACAATCGCTATGACGGCATGAAAGAACTAAGCGACCATCTCTCCGCCATTCGCTCACGCTTCAAGGAAGAACAGGTGTGCCCCCTGTGCGGCAGCGAGGTTCGGCATTTACACGGCGACGATGACATCAGCACCACCTTGCTACAGGCACTACAGGACTATCAGGAAGCCGACAGATACCTGCAGCAGCTTAAAGAGAAAGGGGGCGAACTGAGAGGTCGCGAAAACTCATTACGTAAGGACATCGAAGAGGGAGAACATCGCCAGAATACACTCCGCGAATCCTTAAGGGCAGCTGAGGAAGAAACTAAAACAGCCTTTTCCACGCTGGAGATTGACTACCGCGCCGAAGATGCCCAAAACGACCTCGACCAGCGTCTTGTACAGGCACAGGCACAGTATCAACGGGACAACAATACCCTACTGGATGCCAGTAACCGTATCAATCTGCACAACATCGCAGCCCGCAACCTCGCCAAAGCCAAAGAAGAAACGGCAAAAGCGGATACGGCACTGCAAAACAGCAAGAAGGAAGCCGAGAAGCACGCCGCCCTGGCATCCGCCCTCCATTCGCAACGCCAGCAGGCACAGGTAGAGATGGAACAACTCATCTCCCAGTTTCGCAACATCGTCACCCCCGCTCCCTTCCAAGAGAGCCACCTCATATACCCTGCAGATGATGCCGCCTGGCAGCAGGTGGACTTTGCCACACTGACAGCCACCATCGACACCATGGCCAGTAACTGCGAACGCCGCAACGCTGCCATCGACCAACAAAGCAAGAAAGCAGAACAAGCAAGTGCCGATATCAACTACCTGGAGCAACGCCTACAGGTCTTGCAACACGACGTGCCAGAACTGCGCGCCGACTCCGTCTCTGCAACGACAAGCATAACATCGGATTTCATTTCCCCCGAAACGCTGAAAGAGCG
>CAMURW010000213.1 GCA_947097635.1 uncultured Bacteroidales bacterium | reverse complement strand
CATTCCTTAAGGAGAAGGACGTTGTCGTCAACCAGTTGTATATCAAAGACGTAAAGGTCCATGTCTTCATCGACAGCTTGGGCAACGGCAACTTCAATGTATTCAAAAGCGATACTGTTGCCAAAGCAGAGGACACCACTACGACGTCCACTTTTCCTTCCACCATCAGTGTGAAGAAGGCGAGGGTGTGCAATCTCAACGCCGCATACCAGGACATGAAGGGCAAGATAATAGCACAAGTGGAGAACCTGAACCTGAAGGTGGACGGCAGCTGGAGAGAACAGGTCGTCAACGCAATGCTGAACGTGGATGCCAGGAAGATAGATTTCCGCATGCACGACACTGTGGGCACCGAGAGCCTCTGTGCCTTGCTGGAAGAGCCGGATGTGAAACTGAACGTGGAAGGCATCATGAGTGACCTTAGCGGCAAGTTGAAAGTGGTGCTGCCACAGGGCCACTTCGCAGCGGCGGGAACGCAGTACGTGGGCCATGCCATAAAGGCGCAGAAGAAAGACCTGCTGAAGATAATTGCTCCTTTCCACGCCGACCTCAGTCGAAAGTTGTTCGCGTTGCAGGATGCCACGGTAGCACTTACCGAGTTTGCGCTTGGCGTAGACGGCAACGTGGCATTGGGTAGGAAAGACAGCCAGCAGGGGCTCGACGAGACCATGAAGGTGGACGCTCGTATGAAGACCGATGGACGGTGGCCTGTGAAGGGACTCATCAACATACTGCCGCCACAGTTCACCGCCTGGAGTCGCGGGATGGACGTGGATGCCCTCCTGATGTTGGAGGCTACGGTAAAGGGCGAGGTGGCCGACAGCGTAATGCCACTCATTACAGCCAACGTGCAATTCCGCGACGGTGCCTTCCGCTGTGCCAGGATGCTACCTTACGCAGTGACGAAAATAAATGGCAACCTGGATGCCACCTTGGACATCAGCCAGAAGGCAGCACAGCCTAGCGTGGTGAAGATCAATAACCTCACGGCAAGGGCAGCACATAGCAACGTTGCCATGACAGGCAATGTCAGCGACCTGCTGGGCGACTTTCTCGCGGACGTGCACCTCACCGGCGATGTCAACTTGCCAGATGTGCGGCCTTTCCTGCCGGACACCATGCCTCTGCAGGCCTACGGCGATGCCACACTGGATGTCAGGATGAAGAGTACACGCAGCCAGTTGCAGACAGTAGATTTGAAACACATGCTGTTGGACGGCACTATCGATCTGAAGAAACTGGACGTAGTGTACGACAACATCACGGCACAAAGCCCGGCTCTGAGGCTGGCTGTGAAGATAGATCCTAAGATGGAGCAGCGGCTGCAGCACCAGTTGCTGCAGGCCAAGATGACCGGCGGCAGCCTCCAGGCCAGGTTGGCATCCAGCAACATCGATGCCAACCTCAAGGACCTCAGTTTGGACGCCGTAGTCAGCGACATCATGGACAAGAATGTCCCGTTGGCAGTCTCCTGCAACTTCGACTTTGGCTATGTGGAAGGCAGGCAGGACAGCCTCTTTGCCAGGATAGCGAACCCCACGTGTACCTTCACTATGCAGCCCAATGCCAAGAACCCCGCCAAGGTGAAATACAACATGCGTTACAACAGCAGTGCCATTCATGTGGACCTCAACGACAGCACCGGCATGGACATTGCCGGCCTAACCGTCAACGGTAATGCCAATTACGACAATACGCGCAGCAACGTGCTGTCCAAATGGAGTCCGGACCTGGATGTCGACGTCAAACTGGGCTATCTGCATACCCCCCAGCTGCCCTACGTGCTGCAGATTCCCAACATCAAGTTCAACTACAAGCCCGAGCGTTGCGAGATACAGAGCGCCAACATCGTATTTGGCAACAGCGATTACTATCTCAGCGGCATCGTCACTGGGCTGGAGCAATGGCTCAGCCACGAGGCCATGCTGAAAGGCGACCTCAGTTTCATCAGTAACTATACCAATGTGGACGACCTGCTTGATGTCTTCAACGGTATGGGCACTAGCGATGACACCTTGGCGCAACAGCGCAAAGAAGACAACGTGTCCGAGAAGGCCAACCCCTTCATTGTGCCCAGGGATATCGATTTCACACTCCACACACGCATCAAGGAAGCGTTGGCGTTCGAGAACGACTTGCGGGAACTGGCTGGCGACATCCGCGTGAAAGACGGCGTGGCCGTGCTGGACCAGGTAGGCTTCACCTGCAAGGCAGCACGTATGCAGCTCACTGCCATGTACAGGACACCGCGTGTCAACCACATTTTCTGTGGACTGGACTTCCATCTGCTGGACATCGATATTCAAGAACTCATAGACATGATTCCCATGATGGACACCCTGGTGCCTATGCTTAGTGCCTTCGGCGGACACGCCAACTTCCATCTCGCCGCCGAGACCTACCTCAATGCCTTTTACCAGCCCAAGATGAGCACGCTGCGCGGTGCCGCCAATATCAACGGCGACAGCCTCGTGGTATTGGACAACGAGACCTTCAAGACTGTCAGCAAGTATCTTATGTTCAAGGACAAGAAACGCAACGTCATCGACAGCTTGGATGTTGAGATGACCGTCTTCCGCAAGGATGTGCAGATCTATCCTTTCTTGCTGGCAATGGACCGCTATCAGGTCTGCGCCGCTGGTCGCCACAGCTTGGACAACAGCTACGATTACCATCTGGAAATCCTCAAGAGTCCGTTGCCCACGCGGTTGGCGCTGGACGTGAAAGGCGTGATGCCCAAACTGGGATTCAAACTCAGCAAGTGCCGCTACGCCGAAATGTATAAGCCCGAGAAACGCAATGACGTGCAGCAGCGCACACTGGAGTTGAAGAACCTCATCCGCAGGAGTCTGGAGAGCAATGTGCGGCAGAGCACACGCGACTACGAAGGACAATAGTGAGGAACACGGAATAGCGGGTGCTGGATAATAGTATGTCAGAACTATTCACCATAACAATTGTCGTCGTTCTCCTGTACATTGTGTATCGTATAGGAGGACGATGGCTATTGCCTCTGTGGCAGCAGAAACGGCTGGAGCGTTACAAGAAGCAATTCTTTGACGACAATCCCCATATCTCCTCGCGGGCCTACGAAGACCGCAAGAAGCAGCAAGCAGACGACAGTTCCATCATCGACCATCGCATTCGCAAGAAATAACACACGATAGGAAAAATCATCTCGCCCTTTGCGTGTCGGTATGCCTCATCATCTTCGGTCATCTGCAGCCCCCCTACGCCGATGGCATCACCGGGATGTGGTTGCTGCTCAGCGGCGTGGTGGGCTTCTTTGGTGGCGACTTTTGCCTCTACGGGAGCAACACGCTCATCGATAGCCGCCACGGCATGCTGTGTATGGCGCAGGCATCCATGTTTAGCACTTTGGTCGCATGGGCGGCGCTGGGGCAGGTGCTGGCACTGATGAGCCTCTTGGCAATGGCAGATATAGGGGCGTTAAATCGGCCGCCAGAGATAAGGGAGGATACTGGAAGGCTGTGCTGTGTCCAGAGAAATCACCGAAGAAGTTCCAGTACCTTCTCCCTTGATGGATTATGGAATTGTCTTTTTCATGGCTTGAAAACGTTCGA
>CAMURW010000212.1 GCA_947097635.1 uncultured Bacteroidales bacterium | reverse complement strand
TTATCCTTCCCGAGAAGAGACGTGTAAGAAGTTGGATACAGAAAATATGCCAACAGCAAGACAAGAGGGTGGGGGAGATAGGGTATCTCTTCTGCGACGATGCATATTTGTTGCAGGCCAATCAGGAATACCTCAGTCACGACACTCTTACCGACATTATTACTTTCGACTATGTGGAAGGCGATGTGATAAGTGGTGACGTTATGATTAGCATAGAACGTGTGAGAGAGAATGCGGACAAATTTGATGTTCCTTTCATTCAGGAGTTACATCGTGTGATAATACATGGCATACTTCACCTCCTGGGGCAGCAAGACAAGAGTGACGCTGATGCGGCACAGATGCGCAAACGCGAAGAGGAGGCACTAAACATCTGGGAGCAAATGGAGTAGTACCTTTGTTCCACGTGAAACACACCTTTTACTAGGATGTTGAATAAAGTATCGAGCATATTGAAATAGAGCGATTATGCAATGGGACTATTATGATGTGGTAGTGGTAGGAGCGGGGCATGCAGGTGCAGAGGCTTCTTGTGCCGCTGCTGGCATGGGTGCGAAAACGTTGCTGATAACACAGAACCTGGACACGGCATGCCAGATGTCGTGCAACCCTGCTATCGGCGGAGTGGCAAAGGGGCAGATAGTACGCGAGATCGATGCCCTAGGAGGATGGACGGGTATAATTACCGACAATAGTGCCCTGCAATTCCGCATGCTCAATCGTTCTAAAGGACCTGCTATGTGGAGTCCTCGTGCTCAATGCGACAAGAAGAGTTTCTCGATAAATTGGTATAACGTACTAGAAAACAGACCAAATCTGTGTTTGTGGCAAGACGAGGTTGTAGACGTTATAGTAAAAGACAATGTGGCTTGTGGTGTCCGCACGCGCATGGGCATAGAGATTCTGGCGGGTGCTGTGGTGCTGACAAATGGTACTTTTCTCAATGGCCGCATCTATATCGGAGAGGAAACCCTGCAAGGCGGCAGAATAGGGGAGAAGCCCGCTCTGGGGCTGTCGGAACGTCTTATTGACCTAGGTTTTGAAGTAGAGAGGCTCAAGACGGGTACTCCTATGCGTGTAGATGGCAAGACGATAGATTTCGGCCGTCTTGAGGTGCAGGAAGGCGACAGCGACCCCCTGAAGTTCTCCTACTCAGACACTTTGCCTCTCAGGGAACAGCTCCTTTGTCATATTGCTTACACCAACCTGCGCACTCATGAGATATTGCGTACAGGGTTCGGTCAGTCGCCTATGTTCACAGGTCGTATCCAAGGGCGTGGACCTCGCTATTGTCCTTCCATAGAGGATAAGATAGAGCGTTTCGCTGGCAAAGAACGTCACCAGCTTTTTGTCGAACCAGAAGGGTGGAAGTCGCAGAGTTACTACCTCAATGGTTTCTCCTCCTCGTTGCCATTAGAAGTGCAGCTAAAGGCGCTGCACAGCATCGTAGGTTTCGAGAACGCACGTATTTACAAGCCAGGTTATGCGATAGAATATGACTTTTTTCCACCCACACAGCTCAACTATACCTTGGAAACCAAACGTGTAGAAAATCTCTTTTTTGCTGGACAGATTAATGGAACCACGGGTTACGAAGAAGCTGCCTGTCAAGGTCTCATGGCTGGCATAAATGCCGCTCTCAAACTTCGGGGGCGTCCTTCCTTTGTGCTCAACCGCACTCAGGCTTATATTGGTGTGCTCATCGACGACTTGGTGACGAAAGGAGTAGACGAGCCTTATCGCATGTTTACCAGCCGTGCCGAATATCGCATCCTGCTGCGTCAGGACAACGCCGACGAGCGCCTCACCCCCTTGTCCCATGTCATAGGGCTGGCCAGCGACTCTCGTATGCGCAGGGTAGAGAGGAAACTGCGTTATACGCAGCAGCTCAAAGACTGCATTTGCGATACCACTATGCTGCCTGCCGATGTTAATCCCATGTTGCAGGCTCACAATACTCCCGATATCAATCAGAAGACGAAGCTCCTTCAGCTGTTGTTGCGTCCCGAACTGAATATGATGGATTTGGCTGACGTGTCTCCTGCCCTCGGCGAGTTGGTAGACTTCATCCCCAAGTCCTTGCGGCGCGAGGTGGTAGAGTCCGCCGAACTGCAGTTGAAATATCAGCGTTATATAGAGAAAGAAGAGGCTGTGGCGGAGAAAATACTAAAATTCGAGAACCTCCCGCTCCGCGAAGATATAGACTACTTCTCCCTTCAGGCGCTGTCCTACGAGGCACGTGAGAAATTGACGCGTATGAAGCCGAAAACCATAGGTCAGGCCAGCCGCATTAGTGGTGTTTCTCCTGCCGATGTGTCGGTGCTGATAGTGTACATGGAGCACGAAGGGTAGGGGGAGATGCCCCATGTTCCACGTGAAACAAGATGCGCAAGTATCATAGTCTATGATACTTGCGCATCTTGTTTTTATGATTGGTGTTGTGTGGGAGGTGTCCTCTTCTTTATGTCGCTACCATTCTCTCGGAGGGTGTAGTTGCTGCAGATATGCTTTCGCTTCCGGTCCCATATTGAAGATGAGGTCTAAGATGGAAAGGTTTGGGACAAAGCCTAGTTTGCTGTCGAACACTTGGTAGTACTGCGGAAATGTTATTTTGCTATAGCGTTTTTTGATGGAAAATTCGTTTCTCAAGTCTGTTATTTCGTTTTCCTGTCGTGGTGAAGCGGTTGTTGGCGTGCAGGAGCGATTGTCATCACTTCCCTGCTCTTCTGTGGCGATGGGACAAAAGTCTTTGGAGACACCGATGTTGCATTCTATTTTCAGCATCTTTAATAGCACTGACAGCCCCTCCTGGTTCAGGTCCAGCAGCCGCAGGTATCTTGTCGCGAATACCCTTTGCAATGGGTCTTTGTAATATTGGAAGTAGGGTGCTGCGTTGTATGCCGAGCAGATGGCCCTCCAATGCATCGTTTGCCAGTGTTCATGGCAGCTTATCTGGATGTCTCCTGTGACCGTGTGGTTGCCGTTTATGCGTACCACGGGCACCGTCAGTGGCAGCACGCCGTTGGCAGTAGCAATCACACAACGATTTCTTAGCGTCTGCTTAGGGTAGGTCTCGCAGCGTTCGATAATGGCACTGCTGTGGTTCGCCAGCACTGCCATGTAAGCGATAGGAGGGAGGTAGGAGGTGCAGAGCAGCGGGGTGCTTTCGTGCATATTGTTGCGTTTATTTCCCCATGATTATCGACACCATCTTGCCTTTCTGGAAGTAGAAGTCGATGTTGGCATCGTTGAAAGTGATGCGTTTCTCACCCCACTCTTCGTTATTGATGTCTTGTTCCAGGTATTTGTTGCTCACCATTAGTTTGGCTACCTCCTTGTCTGTGAGCGTGAAAACCTTCTCTCCGAACAGCAGTGTATCCGTATTGCTGACATCTATGCATTGCAGTGTGGCTCCGTCGCCTTCGAAAAACATCGTAATGCCTTTATCATCGTAGTGTAGCACTATTGTAGGCTCGTCGGCTGCATTTTCTATGTGCTCTACTTCTGTGGCTTCGCCCAGCAATTTATAAACATCATCTATGTGCATATCGTAGCGAATATCGCCCAGTCCTTCTCTTATTTTAATAGATA
>CAMURW010000211.1 GCA_947097635.1 uncultured Bacteroidales bacterium | reverse complement strand
CCCAGTGGTTTCAAGCCATTATGCCTGTGATACCGCTGTATTTCTGCGTAGTGGCGGGTGTGGAGCATTATCTCATAGTGAGAAGTACCTACAAGGACCCACGTATCTTCATCAAGAACTTTCTCATGCTCACAGTTATTACGCTGCTGCTGCATCTGGCTGTAATTGTGGTGTGGAGTTTCACCCACTTCACCACAGCAAAATCCTTCCTGCTGGCCTTCTGCGTAGCCTATCTGGTATACATGGTTTACGAAGTCGCCGAGCAAGTGGTCTTCATAAAGCACCAGCGGAACAACTCAGGCGACTAAGACGAACGTGGTTCTCGTAAAGAGAGTCTACCATCGGACGGACAGGACTTTCGCAAGAGTTCTTTATACCCAACAAACTGCGTAACAATTCATTTTGCTGCGCAGTTTTTTTTGTCGCTTTACGTCCACCTACGTGGATGTTGGGTTGAATGGTTTAGTGCGCCTCCAACCAGTTGTCGCCGACTTCTATTCCCACTTCAATGGGTATGGAAAGAGGAAGGGCTGTCACCATTTCGTGTTCCACTATCTGGCGTACCTGCCATTCTTCGGGCTTATAGACATCAAACACAAGTTCGTCGTGCACCTGCAGTATCATACGGCTCTTCAACTGCTGCTCGCGGAACTTGTCGAAGATGCGTATCATCGCTATCTTTATCATATCCGCGCTGGTGCCCTGGATAGGCATATTCACGGCGTTGCGTTCCGCAAAAGAGCGAGCAGCAGCATTGCGGCTGTTGATGTCGTAGAGATAACGACGACGTCCCAGCAGCGTCTGTGCGTAGCCGTGCTCGTGGGCGAAAGCCTTGCACCTTTCTATGTAGTCTTTGCACTTGGGAAATTCTCTGAAGAAATCGTCTATCAGCTGTGCCGCGTCTTTGCGCGGTATATCCAGCTGTTCGCTGAGGCCGAAGGCACTGATGCCATACAGTATGCCGAAACTGACGCTCTTGGCTTTGCGGCGCAGGTCCTTGCCCACTTGCTCCATGGGCAGATGAAATATCTTGGCTGCCGTGGCGGCGTGAATGTCGTAATGACGGGCAAAGGACTCTATCATGTGGTCGTCCTTGGCCAGCGAGGCGAAAATGCGCAGCTCTATCTGGCTGTAGTCGGCGGCAAGAATCACGTAGTCGTGGTTGCGGGCCACGAAAGCCTTACGTATCTCTTTACCCTGCTCGGAGCGGATGGGTATGTTTTGAAGGTTGGGATTACTGCTGCTCAGCCGTCCAGTCGTAGTCACTGTCTGGTTGTAGATGGTGTGTAAACGTCCTGTCTCTGGGTTTATGAGGTTGGGGAAACTGTCCAGATAGGTTCCTATGAGCTTGTTCAGCGAACGGTACTCTAGCACCTTGTCCACGATGGGGTGGTTGTCGCGCAACTTTTTCAGCACATCCTCGGCAGTAGAATACTGTTTTCTGGAAGTGCGGGGAGGGGAAGCCACGATCTTCATCTTCTCGTATAGCACCTCTCCCAGCTGTTTGGACGAGTTTATATTGAACTTGCTTCCCCCTGCCAGACCGTATATTTCCTGTTCCAAGGTGTCGCGCTGCTGCGACAGCCTTGTGCTATATTGTCGCAGCGCTTCCACGTCTATGCGCACGCCTTCCTGCTCCATGCTCATCAGCACGTCCACCAGCGGCAATTCCACATCGCTGTATAGCTTCTCCATCTGCCCCTCTCTCAGTTTGGAGACCAGCAGCGGGTATATCTGCCACAGGGCGGCAGCGCTGGAGGCTACATCGGCAGCCTCGGTACCGAGCAACTGGTTGCAGATGAAGTCGAAACTATGGCGAGCCTCTGTGTCCACAAGATAGTGTGCCAGCTGAACGTCGAAGATATGGTTACCTAAAATCACGCCCCATTCCCGAAGTATGTATTTCAAGTTTTTGAGATCGTAACATATCACCAGGCAACCACTTTCCAGCATGGCTTTGAGTGCCGGGGCTTCCAATTGGTCCACCGTGGTGACGAAGGCTGTGTCAGCACTAGTGGCTACGGCAACGTTGACATTGTCGAACACTATTGCCAGTTCTTTTCCTGCCAGTTGCCGCTGTTCCAGTGCCAAGTCGCCTACTTCCAGTTCGGAGGGGCGAATTCTCTCTGGCTGTGAGAAAAGCGACAGCTGGTCGCCCTCGTCCTCAAACTGCAGCAGTGCCTGTTGGGTCGACGACTTGTCGTTCGGCTTCTTGGCTGGTGTTTTCTTCTCTGTGGGAAAGTGTCCTGGAGTTCCTGTGGCACTGGGAGCAATCGTCACTTGCATTGCCAAGGAGGGATTGGTGACGCTGAGGTCCGTAAACACCTTCTTGGCAAAAGTACGAAACTCCAGTTCTTTGAAGAGGTCACGCAGCCCCACATAGTCGGGCTCCTTTCGTTCCACCAACTCTTCGCTGAACCGAATGGGTGCATCCATTACTATTGTGGCAAGACGCTTGCACATCAACGCCTGCTCGCTGTATTGCTTTACGGCATCGCGAAGTTTTTGGTTGGCGATTTCATCGGAACGCCGCACCAACGCTTCCACGCTGCCAAACTGTTCCACCAGCTGCTTGGCCTTCTTCTCCCCCACTCCAGGTATGCCAGGGATATTGTCTATGCTGTCGCCCCATAGTCCTAAGACATCGGCCACTTGGGAAGGACGTTGCACGCAGAAGGCTTCACACACTTCCTTGACACCATACACACTGTCTGGCTTGCCCCCACGTCCAAAACGATAGAGATGCACATGCTCCGTCACCAACTGCGCAAAGTCCTTGTCGGGTGTCACCATCAGCACCTCGTCGAAGCCCATCTGCTCAGCCATGGCGCTGGCAGTGCCCACCACGTCGTCGGCTTCATAGCCTTCGCACGTCAGTTCGGGGATGCGGAAAGCTTCTATGATGCTATGTATGTATGGCAATGCCCGCTGAATATCCTCGGGCATGGCATCGCGATTGGCTTTGTAGGGTGGATATTCCAAGTGGCGGAATGTGGGTTTCTGCAAGTCGAATGCTACCGCGACGTGTGTGGGCTGTTGCGACCTCAGCAGTTCGTAGAGCGAAGTCGTGAAGCCCAACGTGGCACTGGTATTCATGCCTTTGCTGTTCAGACGTGGCGCACGATTGAGGGCATAGTAGGCACGATACACCATCGCCATGCCATCAATTAACATTAGTTTTTTCATTAGGTGACCGGAAAAATAACGTGACGTAAGGACCTTATTTCAGCGGGTCCTTGGTGAGTTCATCGTATTCCTTGCGGTTGTCGTAGATGGTGCAGGCGAGGTACACGGCGTGACGGAAACTTTGTTCGCTAGCCTTTTCTTTGCCAGCAATATCGTAGGCAGTGCCGTGGGCCGGGCTGGTGCGGATGATGGGCATACCAGCGGTGAAGTTTACGCCTTCCGTGAAGCTCATCAATTTGAAAGGAATCAGTCCTTGGTCGTGGTAGAGTGCCAGCACGCCGTCGAACTTGTAGAACTCGTCGCTGCCGAAGAAACCGTCGCTGGGGTAGGGTCCGTATGCCAATACACCGTTCCTCGCAGCCTCCTCTATGGTGGGTCTCACCACTTCCAGGTCCTGTGTACCTATCACTC
>CAMURW010000210.1 GCA_947097635.1 uncultured Bacteroidales bacterium | reverse complement strand
AAGGTTCATAAAACATTTTCCGATGAAGTTACAAGAAATCATAGACCATCTCAACCTGCTGTTCCTGCCATTCTATCAGGAAGAATGGGACAATTGCGGCTTGCTAGTGGGCGACGCGCAGCAAGAAGCCACAGGTGCGCTGGTAACGCTGGACGTGACGCCCGAAGTGGTACAGGAAGCCATAGACAAGGGCTACAACCTCATTGTCAGCCACCATCCTCTCATCTACGGTGGCGTGAAGAAGATGACATCGTCCTCGCTGCTGGGACGCATGCTGCTGCTGTTGGCACAGCACAATATCTGCGTGTATGCCGCACACACCAACCTAGACAACCTCTGCTGGGGCGTCAGCGGCGAACTGGCACAGCGTCTGGGGGTGCTGAAAGGCAGCGTGTTGGATCCCATGGTAGGAAAACTGCGCAAGCTTGTGACCTATTGTCCTACGGCACAGGCCGAGGCGGTGAGGGAGGCACTCTTCCAAGCCGGTGCAGGCAGCATAGGTGCCTATGACCAGTGCAGCTACAACCAACAGGGTACGGGAACGTACAGAGCAATCGAAGGAGCACATCCTTTCGTAGGCAAAATAGGTGAGTTGCACCACGAAACGGAGACTCGCATCGAGGTCATCTACGAGCTGCGAATAGAGCATCGTGTAGTAGAAATACTTCTACAGGCACATCCTTACGAAGAACCTGCCTACGACCTCATTCCTCTAGCCAACCCCCACGCGCGGGAAGGAGGCGGCATGATAGGAGACCTCCCCTGCCCTATGGACACCAAAGCGTTCCTGCAGAGAGTGAAGGAAGTGCTACAACTGCCAGTGATACGCAGCAGCGCACTGTGCAAGGCGCAGGTGCAACACATTGCGCTGTGCGGCGGCAGCGGCGCTTTCCTCATCGACAAAGCCAAAAACCTCGGCGCGGACATCTACCTCACTAGCGACCTAAAATATCACGACTTTCAGCAGACGGAAGGCAACATCATCCTGTGCGACATAGGGCACTACGAGAGCGAACAATTTGCTAAACAAATAATTTCTCATGTGATATTAAAAAAATTTCGTAATTTTGCCTGCGAAATTTCTCAACGCGGACGCGGGTTTGTGTATTATATTTAATTGACAATTATTATATTATACGCTTATTTCCTGTTGCAACGAGATGCTAGATTTATGAAAAATATATCCAAAGATTAATATAATGGCAAAGAAAGTTACCACACCCAAGGCCGTCGAAGAAACCAAACCGTCGGTCATCTATCACAACGAAGTGGACGAAGCAATCGAAAAACGCCTCGTGGCCCTCTACACCCTACAGCACGTGGACAGCGAGATAGACAAAATTCAGATAATCCGCGGCGAGCTGCCCCAAGCCATCCAAGATTTGGAAGACGAACTTACGGGTCTCCACACACGCATAGAGAACTTCAACAATGACATTGCCAGCAACAACGAAAAGATTGCCGAAGAGACAAGAAAAATCGCTGAAGGAGCCAGCCGCATCGAGGTACTGAAGAAGCAGCAGGAAAACGTACGCAACAACCGAGAGTTCGAGTCCATCCAAAAGGAACTGGAGTACAAAGACCTGGAGGAGCAACTCTGCCAGCGCCACATCAAGGATGCCACAGACCGCATCAACGGCATAAAGAAACACATTGACGCCTCCAACGAGCTCATCGCCGACAAAGAGGGCGAACTGCAGCAGAAAAAAGATGAACTGGACGGCATCATCAACGAGACAAGACAGGAAGAGAAACGCCTGGAGAAGAAGTCCAAGGAGCAGGAACAGTACATCGACGAGCGCTACCTCACCGCCTACAAGCGCATACGCCAGGCAGCACATAACGGACTCGCCGTGGTGCAGATAGACCGCGATGCCTGCGGGGGCTGTTTCAGCAAGATACCTCCTCAGCGCCAGATGGAAATCAAGATGCACAAAAAGGTGATCGTATGCGAAAACTGCGGGCGCATCCTCGTAGACGACGACATCGCCGAAAAGGCAGAAGAGTTCCTGAAAAAATAATATGGTCAGCTCCCGAGCCATCTAAATCTAAATGGGAGCGTTGGGCGGCAGCCAAGTAACTAGCAAATAATATATAGTTTATAATAAAAAGCCGACACTCCAAGCGGCGATAAACACTCCCCCTCAGGGACTTGGGGACTAACATGATACACAAAATAAGCAGCGAACGCCTCACTCTGGAACGCGTTCAGGAAATAATCGACAAGAGAGCTACACTGGAACTCAGCACCGACACCGAGAAACGCATAGAGAAATGCCGCAAATACCTCGACGAGAAGATGAAGACCCAGAAAGAGCCCATCTACGGTGTCAGCACAGGCTTCGGCAGCCTCTACAACGTGAATATCGACAAGGACGACCTGTCCCAACTCCAGAAGAACTTGATGATGAGCCATGCCTGCGGCGTGGGAGAGGAAGTACCTCGGGACATTGTCAAGCTCATGCTCCTCACCAAGATTCAGAGTCTCAGTTACGGCTACAGCGGCGTACAGGTGGAGACCGTGCAGCGCCTCATCGACTTCTACAACAACGACGTGCTCCCCGTGGTTTACCAGCAGGGCAGCCTAGGCGCTTCCGGCGACCTGGCACCCTTGGCACATCTATGCCTGCCGCTCATCGGCATGGGCGAGGTGAACTTTGAAGACAAACGCCAGGATGCCGCCAAGGTGCTGAAGAAATTCGGCTGGAAGCCCATCGAACTGAAGAGCAAAGAAGGCCTGGCACTACTGAACGGCACACAGTTCATGGGCGCCTTCGCAGTGTGGAACATCCTGCATGCACAGCGCCTCTCAAAGCAGGCCGACATTATTATGAGCGTGTCGCTGGATGCCTACGACGGCCGCATAGAACCCTTCTACGACGAGGTACACCTCGTGCGTCCTCACAAAGGACAACTGGAGACGGCACGCACCATACGCAAATATATGGAAGGCAGCGATATCATCAAACGTCACAAGACCCACGTGCAAGACCCCTACAGTTTCCGCTGCGTGCCTCAGGTGCATGGTGCATGCAAGGACACCATCGCCTACGTGGCTAGCGTGGTTGAGACCGAAATCAACAGTGCCACCGACAACCCCACCATCTTCCCAGACGAGGACATGGTAATCAGCGCCGGCAACTTCCACGGCGAGCCCTTGGCACTGGTGATGGATTTTCTGGCAATCGCCGTCAGCGAACTGGGCAGCATCAGCGAACGCCGCACCTTTCAACTTATCGACAGCAAGCGCGGCCTACCTAGCTTCCTCGTCGCCAAGCCCGGACTGAACAGTGGCTTCATGATTCCTCAGTACGCGGCGGCAGCAGTGGTGAGCCAAAGCAAGATGTTGTGCATGCCAAACAGCGTGGATACCATCCCCAGCAGCCAGAACCAAGAAGACCACGTCTCCATGGGTGCCAACGCTGCTACCAAGTGCTACCGCGTGGTGAACAACACCGAGCGCGTACTCGCCATCGAGCTTCTCAACGCCGTCCAAGCACTGGATTTCCGCGAGCAGGAAAGTCTGAAGAGCAGTCCCTTCATCGACGGTCTTGTGAAAGACTACCGCGAACACGTGAAATTCGTCGAAATCGACCGTACGATGTACGAAAACATCC
>CAMURW010000209.1 GCA_947097635.1 uncultured Bacteroidales bacterium | reverse complement strand
CTATGATAATAGCGGCACTGGCCACAGGCACCGTCCTAGAAAGCAGTCACGGTCCCGCCTATGCACAGGCACGCGTTTATCATACCTGGTGGATGATAGCGCTATGGTCCGCACTGGCCATAGCCTCCGTCATAGTTTCCGTGAAGCAAAACAGCTGGCGCAGAATGGCAGTGCTAACGCTGCACGGCAGTCTGCTAATAATACTCATCGGAGCCATGACTACACATCTCTTCTGCCAAAGCGGCATATTGGAGATGAAGCCTGGCGAATCCTATGACGTCTTCCGCAGCGACCGTTCCACGGAACAGCAGATAGCACTGCCGTTCAGCATACGGCTGGACCATTTCAACGTGCAAACCTACCCCGGAGGCATGATGCCCATGGACTATGAAAGCAAAGTAACCATCACGGAAAGCGACGGTACCTCGCTACAGGCAATCATCAGCATGAACAACATACTAAAGCACGACGGCTACCGCTTCTACCAGAGCGACTACGACGGCATGGGAGGCAGCACCCTGCAGGTAAGCCACGACCCCTGGGGCATAGCCATTTCCTACACTGGCTACGTCCTGCTGCTCATAGCGCTGGTATGGATGTTCTTCGACAAAGAGGGGCAGTTCCAGCAAATGCTCAAACACCGTTCTATAGACAACGGCAACGACGGCCCCGGCAATAGCCTTGCCAGAGATGCCACCGCAAACGCAGACGACCGGGAAGCACTCGACGAAGCCACACGCACCATCCCGCTTCAGCAGTCCGCCAAGCCCCTCGCCATACTGCTGCTATTTCTGGGCACCGGACTCTCACTCTTTGCCTCACCCCGCACGCTACCGAGGGAGAGCGCCGAGGAGATGGGCAGGATATTGGTGAGCTACAAGAACCGCGTGTGCCCTCTGCAAACGCTGGCACGCGACTTCACCACTAAACTCTATGGCAACCCACGCTATAAAGGCCTCACGGCGGAACAAGTGTTCAGCGGCTTTGTCTTTTACTATGAAGACTGGCAGCAGGAGCCTATCTTCAAAATCAAGGGCGGCGACGTGCGGCAGGCCATGAATCTGGACGGCCGTTATGCCTCGTTCCTGCAGTTGGCAGACCTCGCCTACCAACTAAAGAACGACACTGCGGCTGCCCAGTGTGCCAAAGACAAGAACTTCCGTGCCGCTATGGAGAAATATTCACTCATCGAGATGCT
Organism: uncultured Bacteroidales bacterium; assembly: GCA_947097635.1. Lineage (GTDB taxonomy): Bacteria > Bacteroidota > Bacteroidia > Bacteroidales > P3 > Colimorpha. The sequence goes on along the minus strand of CAMURW010000209.1, from coordinate 2,430 downwards.
GTACAGCGGCAAAATGCTGAAGATATACCCGCACAAGAGCGATTCCGCTGACGTCGTGTGGTACTCGCAGAGCGACGACCTGCCTCTCGGCATCGCAGACGACGAATACCTGTTCATCCGCAAACAGATGAGCCTGTGCATGGAACTGGCGGTCAAAGGCGAATACGACAAGTTCAACTCCGTGATGCAAAAAACGCGGCAGTATCAGGACCAGCGTGCCGCCGGCAGCCTGCCCTCTCCATCGCGCCTGAAGGCGGAACGTATCTACAACAGGCTCTCCGTAGGTAAGCCCATGGCTATATGCAGCGTAATGCTGGGCCTTGTCTTCTTTGCCATCAGTATGCTAAGGACGGGTGCCGGAAAGAAAGAAAGCCGTGTGCTGAAAGCCATCGGCACTACTTGGATAAGCTTGGTGGGCGTGCTGTTGCTGTTGCTGTTCGTGCTGCGGTGGATAGTGGGCGGACATCTGCCCCTGGCCGGCAGCTACGACAGCATGGTGTTCCTCTCGCTCTGCGCCTGCATCATCACACTAATACTGACTCCGAAGCACGGCACTACACTACCCTTCGGCATGCTTATTGTGGGGCTGGCGCTCATGAGCATTATGATGAGCGGTGCCAATCCTCCCGTCACCAACCTTATGCCCGTACTGTCATCGCCGCTGCTGTTGCTACACGTCACTGTCATTATGATAGCCTATGCCATGCTATTCTTTGTGATGCTGGGCGGTATCGTAGGGCTCTTTGCACAGCATGACAGCTCGTTGCGTCTACAGAGGCTCAGCTTGTTGTTACTCTATCCCGCAGAAGCGCTGCTCACCATAGGCATCTTCATCGGTGCCGTGTGGGCCAACATCAGCTGGGGCAATTACTGGAGCTGGGACCCCAAGGAGGTGTGGGCACTCATCACAATGCTGATTTATGCCGTTCCGCTGCACGGCAGCCTGTTTCCCGCATTCCGCAACCCCAAGTTCTTCCATATCTATTGCACCGTAGCATTCCTCAGCGTACTGATTACTTACTTCGGCGTCAACTTCATCCTCGGCGGCATGCATTCCTACAATTAAGGCAGCCCGAACCGGTTTAAAGTGGATGTGATAGTGGCATCCTAACCAGTCGCAACCACATCAAATTGCTATCCTGCCCTTTTGGCAATAAAACTACCGTGAGATATGGTTACTCCCTTTCGGGCTTGCTTTTCTTGGCGGTATAGCCGAGAGGTCTGTCGGAGACAATAGTGGCCTTGTATCCTATCTTTGCAAAAGCCTTCACTATAGCATCGGAGTTGGTTTTATCCGCATTGTAGGTGATAGTGACGGTCTGCTCCTTGAGAGACGTGACTATCTTGGTGATGCCTTTCTCGTAGCGCAGGTTGCCTTTTATCTTGTTCTCGCAACTTTCGCAGTGCATCTGGGGCTGCACTGTCACTACCAAGGTGTGAATGTTCTTGCCGCCGAAAGCCAATAGCATCAGTGCGGGAATGAGAAGAAGGAGTTTTTTCATTGTTATGACATTTAGATTGCTTACCAATTATTGATTGTTCTTGAAATTCATTCTTATGCCAGCGTAGAGCATAATGCCGTTCACGGGCCCCCAAATCATGGTAGGCTCGAAAGTGGATGACCAGGGATAGGCAGCATTGAGTACGGGTTCTGGCTGCTTGTAGTTGGTGAGGTTTTCGCCGCCTATATACAACGAGATGTGGCGGAAATCCCTCGTCACCTGCATGTTCAGCTGAGGATAAGCTGGAAAGTTCTCGTCCCAGGAGGGTGTGCCGTCGGCATGCATATAGGGCGTTGGCATGCGACCTGGGCCGTTGAGCTGCAGCGTGACATCAAACTTCCATAGCCCCATGAAAGGCTTCCACGAAGCAGTGAGCAGCCCTTTGTAGTGCGACACCAGAGGCGTTTCCTTCAGTTCACCGCCATAGGTGCAGAGAACGTCATTGAAGCGGATGGCGGCTGTAACGTCCAGCACATCCAGGGGGGAATAGGAGGCACCCAGTTGCAGCGTCTGCGAGTAAGAACGCCCATTCAGGTTGTGCAGCGAGATTGAAGCAGGGTCGCTGTCATAGTCCACCACCAGCTGCTGAAAAAAATGGGTGTAGTAATATTCCGCGTTCAGCTTCAGCGAACGTTCTTCGCCCACTGGGATGTAGAACGACGCGCTAACTCCGCTGTTCCAAGCCTGCTCCATCTCCAAATTCGTTTCGATGCTCAGCGTGCGTCCCGAGGAGAGCAGATAATGGTATTCGGAGAGTGCGAAAGGTATGCGGTATCCTAGTCCCGAAGAGCTACGTAGCGTCACCACGTCGTTGGGCATCCATTTCAAATGCAGACGAGGCGTGACAAAGATGCCGTATTCTTTGCTGCGGTCGGCACGCAGGCCTGCCATTGCCGTAAACTTGTAGTTGGGCTTAAAGGTATATTGC
>CAMURW010000208.1 GCA_947097635.1 uncultured Bacteroidales bacterium | reverse complement strand
GAAACAGACCAGCTGGTTTCGCATGGCGGTGCCGTCCACCTACCCAATCACCGTGCAGCAGGAAGAAGGCATCACCGCCGGCGACTGGGTATCGCCCGACGAGCTGCAGAGGCGGCTGGCCCACTCCTATGCCACGCTGCGACAAGTGGCTAAGAAGATAGCTTCAGGTAGCTGATTTTTCCCTATCGAAATACGATACGACTAACCACTGCCTTCCCTACCTTTTCGTTGATGGACTTCTGGAGGCCGGTGGCATGCATGGATAGCTCGTTGCGCAGCGCGGGCGAGGCGAGGTTGCAATAAAGCACGTGCGTCTGCTGCTCGTAACGCACACTGTAGGTGAGTTTTGCTATCATTTCGCCCACTATGTCGCGGTATGCCTTCTCCACGTCGGTGGATGTGGCGACATCTTCCAGCCCCGCATTTATCAACGCGATGTTGATGAGTTCGGCAATATCATTGTGTTCGTTGGAATGCATAATACAGCTGTAGAACGTTGAAAGAAAACATAAGCAAGGGACTCAAAAACATCATTCATCAACCCTCAGTTTATTGTCCTGAGCCTGGAAGATGCGGTGCTGATGACGCTGGGCGACATCGCCAGTGGCGAATATTTCGCGGACGCGGTCGGGCTGGGTGTCGGTGACGAAAGTCTGTCCAAAACGGTCACTGCCCACCAACGTTAGGAGCTGCCGCACGCGCAGCATATCCAGCTTATCGAAGATGTCGTCGAGCAGCAGTATAGGCACACGTCCGCTATGAGCGCGTATGTATTCGTATTGTGCCAACTTCAGTGCCAACAGGAATGTCTTTTGCTGTCCCTGCGATCCGAACTTCTTGGCGGGAAAGTCCTCAATGGTGAACTCCAGGTCGTCTTTGTGCACTCCCACTGTGGTGTAGCTAACGGCGGCATCGCGCTGATGTGTCTCGCGCACCTGCTGCAGCATCGGGGTGTCCTCGTTGAGCTGCGACACATAGTGCAACGAAGGCTTTTCCTGTGGCAGTTGTGATATTTCGGCGAAATAGCTTAAAAACAACGGCGTAAGTTCTTCCACGAACAGCTGTCGCGCCATGTGAATAGGCTCGCCTAGCCGCGACAACTGTTCGTCCCACACCGCGATGCTATCCTCCTCGAAGTAGCGCTGCTCGTAGAAGGTCTTCAGCAAGGTGTTGCGCTGATCCAGTGCCTTTTGATATTGAAGCAGCGCCTGTAGATAACCGTGGTCTACTTGCGAGATGACGCCGTCTATGAACTTGCGGCGCACGTCGCTGCCGCCCAGTATCAGCACCTGATCGCCTGGAGATACTACCACCAAGGGTATGCGTCCTATATGCTCGGCAAAGGAGGTGCTGCTTTTCTTGTTGAACTTCACCTGCTTTCCGCTTCCCTGACGGAAGACGCAGGAAACCGGTATCTCCTGTCCGTCGAAGTCATAGTTGCCATGAATGGCGAAGAAGTCAGCCCCACGTCGTATATTCTGTGCATCGAAGGGGTTGAAGCAACTCTTGCAGAACGAGAGGTAGTAGATGGCATCCAGCAGGTTGGTTTTGCCCACGCCGTTGTTGCCCACGACGCAATTGATGCCAGGGGTGAAGGCGACTTCTACTGCTTCATAGTTTTTGAAATTGGCTAACTTTATCTTGGTGAGGTGCATAATGTGCTGATTTTGTCTGCCACCAGTTCCATGAGCCAACGTGGCGTGCTGGTGGCGCCTGTGACACCCACGGTGTTGGCTTCATGAAACCACTCCGGCAGCATCTCCTCGGTGTCGGAAATCATGAAAGTGTGCTGCTGCACTTTTTTGCAGTATTCGTATAGGTAGTGGCCATTGCTGCTGTTACTGCCGCTGACGAAGATGACGACGTCTACGCTGCTGGCGAATTCCTCGAGCTGCGTGGCACGGTTTGCCACACGATTGCAGATGGTGTCGTAGGCCACGAAGTCGGCAGGCTGCTGGTTGCAGATGTTGTCGATAAGCTTATGGTAGTCCTCTCGGCTCTTGGTGGTCTGCGAGTATAACCGCAAGGGGCGCTGGAAGTCTATGCGACCGATGTCGTCGGGGGTGCTGACAATGATGGCGGTGTTGCCGGTCTGTCCATTCAATCCTATCACCTCGGCGTGTCCTTGTTTGCCGAATATCACCACCTGTCCGTTCACCTTGCACATGGCCTCGTAGCCGTCGCGCACCCGCTTCTGCAGCCCCAGCACTATGGGGCAGGTGGCATCAATGAGGTGTATACGGCGTTGCCGGGCGGTGTGGTAGGTACTGGGCGGCTCGCCGTGTGCGCGTATCAGCACGCTGATGTCGTGCAGCTGCTCCAGCTGGTGATAGTCTATCACATGCAGTCCCTGCTCCTTTAGGCGGCTCACCTCGGCGTTGTTGTGCACGATGTCGCCCAGGCAATATAGACTTTCGTGCTCCTTGAGGTTGGCTTCTGCGTTGTCTATGGCTTTTACCACGCCGAAGCAGAATCCCGCATTATTATCTATCTTGATATCCATGACGTGACAGAGTTCGAAAGTTCAACTGTTCATAATTCGAAAGTGCGGACTGTTCTCAGCTCATGCATTGGTTTTCTTGGTTGGCTTCTTCTATCATCAGCTCGTAGTCATCGGCGTTGAGGTCGTTGAAGAAATAGTACACGGGGTTCACCTTGTTGCCGTTCTGTATCACCTCGTAGTGGCAGTGTGGCCCGCTGGACAATCCCGTGTTCCCCACGTGTCCTATCAGCTCGCCGCGTTTCACCTTTTGCCCAGGTCTCACCTTCACGTCGTTTAGGTGGGCGTAGAGGGTACTGAAGCCATAGCCGTGGTTTATCTCTATCACTATGCCATAGCCACTGAAGCCCTTGGTGCGTCCCGCACAGACTATGGTGCCGTCGGCAGTGGCATAGACTGGCGTGCCTTTGCGTGCGCTGAGGTCCACGCCGGTGTGCATGCGATGGCGATGCAGTATGGGGTGGTAGCGGCTGCCGAAACCGCTCACCACACGGCACTGGCTTTTGGCGACGGGCATGATGGCAGGCATGGCCTCGAAACGTTTCTGCTTATTCACAGCCATGTCGTAGACCTCGTCCAGCGACTTGCTTTCCACATACAGGCGCTTGATGAGGTTGTCTACGCGTGCGCTGGTGCTTGTTATCAGCTCCGTGTTGTCGTAACCTTGCAGGTCGGCATAGCGATCCACGCCGCCGATGCCGCTGTGGCGCACGTTCTGGTCGATGGGAGCCGCCTCGAAGATGGTGCGGTAGACGTTGTCGTCGCGCTTCTCAATGTCGGTAAGTACCTTCTCGGCACGTGCCACACGCGTGGTCAGCTGCTTCATTTGCCGTTCGTATTGTGCTATCTCGCGCTTGAGGCGGCGTTCCTGAGTCGAATCGAATATTTTCAGTGCCAGCACAGTGAGCACCACTGCCAGCACCACGCCAAAGAGCACAGTGAAGGACACTTTCTTCAGTCGTTCTCGCAAGCCCACCGCCATCTTCTCATAGGCCAGTGTATGAGGGTTGAACTTATATGTATGCTTCTGTCGTTTTGCCAATATCTTCTTTAGGAACTGCATCCAGTGGGGTATTTTTTAGTTCGAGAGTTTCGAATGATATTATATAGTTCAAAATCCCGAAAGGATTAATGTTATT
>CAMURW010000207.1 GCA_947097635.1 uncultured Bacteroidales bacterium | reverse complement strand
TGTGGGCTACGACCTCCTGACAGCGGAAATCAATATCACACGCTACCGTCGCGTCACCACCAAGGACAAGCAGTTCTATGAGCTGGTATTCGACCGCACACCATTCTATGGCGAAGGGGGCGGACAAGCCGGCGACAAGGGCTACATACAGAACGACGACGAAAAACTGGATATTTTCGACACCAAGAAAGAAAACGGTCTCATCGTACACCTCGTAAAACAACTGCCCAAAGACCTCGGTGCCACCTTCACAGCACAGGTGGACGCCGAGAAACGCCGTGCCACGGAATGTAACCACAGCGCCACGCATCTGCTGCACAAAGCGCTGCGCAGCGTGCTTGGCGACCATGTGGAACAACGAGGCAGCAGCGTAGACTGCCAGCACCTGCGCTTCGACTTCAGCCATTTCGCCAAGATGACGAACGAGGAGCTGCGCAAAGTAGAGCAGCTGGTGAATGCGGACATCCGTGCCAACCTGCCACTCGAAGAAGAACGCGCCATGCCTATTGAAGAGGCACGCAAAGTGGGAGCCATGGCACTGTTCGGCGAGAAATACGGCGAAAAAGTACGCGTGGTGAAATATGGCGACAGCATAGAGTTCTGCGGCGGCACACATGTGCCCAGCACCGGCGTGATAGGACAGCTGCGCATAGTGAGCGAAGGAGCCATCGCTGCCGGAATGCGACGCATAGAGGCGGTGACGGCACGTGCGGCTGAAGACCTGGTAGATGCCCAACAGGACCAACTGAACACGCTACGCGAGATTCTTAATAACCCCAAAGACCTCGCCACCGCCATCCAGAAGTTGCAGGACGACAACGCCGCCCTGAGAACACAGGTGGAGGAGTTCCACAAGCAGCAAGCCGAAGCCACGCATCGGCTGCTGGATGCCAAACTCGACGTCAACCCCATGGTGTGCGAAGAATACGGAGGCGATCTAGGCCTGCTGAAGGATGTCATCATGGCACTGCGCAGCAGCCACCCCGACATGTGCCTAATCCTGGGCAGCAAGTTTGGCGGCAAGCCTACGCTGATGGTGGCATTGGGACAGAACGTCGTGGATGCCGGCAAAAACGCGGGACAGATTGTACGCACGGCAGGCAAAGAGATGCAAGGAGGAGGAGGAGGACAGCCTGCTTACGCTACTGCCGGAGGCAAGAGCGCGGAAGGTCTTGCCAAAGCCATACAAGTGGCAAAAGACCTGCTCCAATGAAACGCACGAAATATCTTCTCGCCGTCGTCGCCATCCTCCCGCTACTCGTTGCCTGCCACACCCGACGCAGCGACGTGATGGGCGACTGGGTAACTTCCAACGACTCCGTACCCTCAGGCTTCAACCTGGGATACAGCGGCATAGCGGCCAGCATAGGCAACCCGGAGACGCAATATCTTAGCTGGAGCATGAGAGGCGAGCGCATATACCTGCACGGGAAACGCTACAGGCAAGGTAGCGCACACGATTTTATAGACACACTCGTTATCACTTCCTTTTCCCCCACCACAATGACAGTGTGGGTGAAGGACAAAAAAATTAATTACGTGAGACCATGAAAAGAACCTTTTACACTGCTTTAGCGATGATGCTGCTCGCCAGCGGCACACTTCGTGCCCAGCAGCTGTCGGCGTTGTTCAGCTACGCTACATTCAACCTGGTGAACGGCGACCCCTACGTAGAGACCTATGTAGACTATGATGCCTGGACGCTACATTTCACACGTCAGTCCGACGGACAGTACAAGGCCACCGTGGAGACCACCCTGCTGGTGATGAGCGGCGACAGCATCGTCTTCGCCAAAAAGTACGACCTCTCCAGCCCCAACGTCAGCGACAGCAGCCACAACGCATTCAACTTCCTGGACATCCAGCGTTTTGCACTGAAAAACGGCATATATAACCTCCGCATGATATTACGCGACAAGAATTCAGGGCAGAATCCAGTTGAAATCAACGAGAAACTTGTCGTCAACTATGGGAATCTGCCCCAGATGAGCAGCGTGCTACCGATGTCGAGCATCCGCCCTACCATCAGCCAGAACATGCTGAGTCGCAATGGATTCGACATGGAGCCCTACATCAATGACTTCGTCCCGCAGCAGGTAAAAGCACTGAATTTTTACTATGAAATCTACCATTTGAACCACGAGATTTTCAACGCCGACTTCATCACTGTGGCCTTCATTGAAACACAGGAAACGGGAGACCGCATCGCTGGAATCGAACAGACCCAGCATCACAAAGGCGATGTCACCGTGCCTGTCTTCGGCGGACTGGATATCAGCAAATTACCAAGCGGCAACTACAACCTCGTGGCAGAGGTGCGCAACAAGGACAACCAACTGCTGCTGTACAGCAAGGTGCCTTTCATGCGCAGCAACCCCGCCGTGAAGATGGCAGAGGCCACTGCGGCGGATTCCACCTTCGCAGGCAACATCAAAGATGAAACCCTGCTAAACTTCTATCTACACAACCTCATTCCCATCGCCACGAAGGCAGAGACACAATACATCCGGGAACTGGTATCCGAATCCGAACCAGGAAAACTGCAGGAGAAACAGGTGTTCTTCTACAAATTCTGGACATCGCGCAACAAACTAAATGCCGCCGGAGAATGGAAGGACTACAAGACTCGCATCGACTATGTGGCCGCAAATTTCGGCAACACCAACTATGCCGGCTATGAAACCGATCGCGGACGTGTATACCTCCAATATGGACCTCCCACCTATGTTCGCGACGAGAAGAACTACGTGAGCATGCGCCGTTTCTCCACCCCCGTATCCACATCCGTAGGCATACACACAAACGGAGGGTGGGAGGCCTCCGTGCAGAACTCCAGCGACAACATCGGCGGTGTAACCACTGGCCAGATTCACTACCTGCCCTTCCAACTATGGCGCTACGACCGCATACCCGGCGAAGACCCCGTGCGTTGCTTCATCTTCTGGGATGAATTCCGCACCGGACTCTATAAAATGCTAAACAGCAACGTGCGTGGCGAAACCATAATGGCAGACTGGGAATTCATGCTAAGTCAAAAGCAGCTACCTAGCAACACCAAAGGCGATGTGGGCGAGATGTTCGACAAAGGCTTCTAACCCACTTTCACACCATCCAAATACGTTAACATCCCAATAACGCCACCCCTTGCAAGCAATCCTTTTCTATCTCCTGTATCTGCTGTCGTGGTTACCGCTGCCGGTACTATATCTGCTTAGTGACCTTCTGTGGCCCATAGTGTACTACGTGGTACGCTACCGCAGGGAGGTAACGAGGCAAAACCTGCTGCGTTCCTTCCCAGACAAGGAGATCACGGAGATAATAAAAATAGAACGCAAATATTACCGCCATTTAGCAGACCTGCTGGTAGAATCCATGTACAACCTACGTGCCACACCACGGCAAATTCTGCGTCACTACCGCATCGTCAACCACGACATCGTCAACCGCTATTACGAAAGAGGTCAGAGCGTGATACTGATGAGTGCCCACTACAACAACTGGGAATATATGGTCAGCAGCCTCAATATGCAGTTGCGACACCATGGAGTAGGAGTCGGCAAACCGCTGAACGAAAAGACTTTCGGACTTTTCCTTACCAGAAAGCGCACACGATATGGCACCGAAGTGGTAGACCAAACAGACG